>WRKD01000189.1 GCA_009778255.1 Bacillota bacterium | reverse complement strand
TCGCTCCGCCCTCGCCGAACTGAAAGCAGAGGGCGACGGCTAATGAATGCAAGGTGGCGAAGTAAGGAATAAAACGAGGATGGGTGAATATCCAAAATCCGAACTGGTAGCGGCCCACAAAGCGATAACATTGTCAGTACGCAAAGAGGTGGAAGGCTTGAAAATAAACCGTTTGCTTGAAATGGTAGTCATACTGCTCAACCGCGAATCGGTCACTGCCAAAGAACTGGCCGACCGTTTCGAGGTATCTACCCGCACCGTTTACCGTGATATTGAAGTGCTGTCTTCCGCTGGTGTGCCCGTTTACACCAATAAAGGCAACAGCGGCGGCATATCTCTGTTAGAGGACTACACGCTGAATAAGGCGCTGCTCTCAAAAAAGGAAAGCGAAGGACTGCTCCTTGGGATCAAGGCGCTGGGCGCGACAAACTACCCCGAAGCCGACGCGATCATTGGCAAGCTCGGTTCCCTTTTCAAAGGCAATCAGGCCCATGACTGGATCGAGGTGGATTTTGAGGGCTGGAACAGTAAAGTCAACGAGCAAAACAAGTTCAGCAAGATCAGGGGCGCGATAATTAACAGTCTGGTAATCAGCTTTGATTATGTTAACGCGAATGGAGGGCAAAGCCGACGCTCCGCCGAGCCTGTAAAGCTGATATTCAACGCCTATACATGGTACTTGATCGCATACTGTTTACTGAGAACCTCCTACCGCATGTTTCGTCTTTCAAGGATCAAAAATGTTCAAGTAACAGAACAACGTTTTACAAAGCGCGAGATGCAAGAATACGATTATCAGGTTACTCACGCCACGCTTGTGAAATTACGTTTGCGCTGCGACGGGAAAATATTGAGCCGCCTATACGATACTTTTGACAGCGAATGTATCAGTAAAAATGAGGACGGCAGTTATGACTTAGCCGTTGAATTGCCCGAAGAAGAATGGGTCTACGGGTATATCTTGTCCTTCGGCGGTCATGCTGAAGTGCTTGAACCGGAGCATATCCGCGATATAGTCAAAGCCCGCGCGAAAGAAATTGCAGAAAAATATTGATACACTCTCAAATATGACACACTGTTGTCACTCAGCCCTGCTATAATGAGAAAAAAAACATTAAGGGGGCAATAAAAATGAACATTGAGGTAACGAACCAAAAATCGCAACTCGCGGTGGCTGTTCGATGCGAAAACGCGACAATGTCGGAAATATCCGTGCTGGCAACCGCAGGGCTGCAAAAGATCTTCGGGTTCCTCGCACAGCAGGGCATGGAGATTGCCGGCGCGCCTTATCTTGCCTATAAAAATGGCAACGCAGACTTTTCACAGTTTGATGTTGAAATGGGTATTCCGGTCAGCAAAGAAATCGCCGTCAGCGATGAGTTTTTCATGAGCAAAACCTGCGAGGGAAAAGCGGTCACGGCGACCCATAAGGGTGCGTACAAAGATATTGAGGTGGCTTATACCGCACTTATGGGATATATAGCCGAAAACAAGCTGGAGCCAACAGGCGTTTATTATGATTACTACATCAGTAATCCCGCCGATACACCTGAAAGCGAACTGCTGACTCAAGTGGTTTTCCCGATTAAATAAAGAGAGGAAGGTCATATTAATGGATAATAAGTTTGCCTGTTACTGCGGCTTGTATTGCGGAAATTGCGCGGTCAAGGTGAAAGTTGAACCCGCCGCGAAGGTCTTATATGAAGAAATGAAAGCGGCCGGCTTTGAGGATGTCATCGCCTACATTCCCGGCGGCGAGGGGTTCTGGCCGTTTTTGAAAAGCATGGTCAATGACGGCATGTGCGTTTCGTGCCGTGACGGAAGCGGCAACCCCGGCTGTGCAGTCAGGATATGCGCAAAAGAAAAAGGCGTGGAAATGTGCGCCTTTTGCGAAGATTACCCCTGCGACAAGTTCGATGCTTTTCTTAATGTAAGCGTTGGATACCCTGTGTTGGAACAAGACAATGCATTATTGCGCGACAAAGGCTGGGAAGCGTGGATGACGCTTCAAGAGGGGCGCTGCAAAAAAGGGTATACATATCATGACGGGAAAAACACTGCCGGCATTGATTGACTCATTTTAATGTCATCAAAAAAAGCCTTGACACCGCCGCTATATTTCAGCTTTTCTGTGCTGATTTTAAGAGCAATTTCCCAAGCAGAAGCAATACTGATATAAATTTCTACGGTAATATCGTCAAGAATTCCTTTGGCTGTTTTTGATATGGGTTCACCTGGAATCTGGAAAAGTTAGTGGCGGTCTGGGCAGAGAACTTGCTCCTTAAGTAAATAAAGGCTAAATGGGGCAATTCAAATTTAAATTATGCTTGCATTCCTAAGGGAGGCATGATAAAATAAATTTTGCTTATTATATATTTGATGCAAATAATGATATAAATAAATACTTTAACATTAAGGAGGTGACAATATGACCAATATCAAATCTGCCAAAAAACGTGTGCTGATTGCGGAAACACGCCGTCAGAGAAATACAATAGCCAAATCTCAAATGAAAACCCAAGTTAAAAAATTTCAGGTGGCGCTTATGGGCCAAGACAAAGAAGCCGCTGCCAAACAGCTTAAAAACACTGTCAGCGTATTAGACAAAACAGCTGCCAAAGGCGTTATCCATAAAAATGCGGCGGCGCGCCGTAAAGCCAATCTTTATCGCGCTTTTAACAAAATGTCTTAAGATGCCCTTAATATAAAGCATACCCAGAAAGCGGCGCAGAGCCGTTTTCTTTATTTATTAAACACTTACGCTTATACAGTATTATTCACAAATTAAATAACGGCCGCATTTTTCACAACGCGTACGTTCTCCTTGTACAGTACGTTTATATAAAATAGGAGTTACCATAGTACGGCAGCCATCGCAAGCTTTATTATTGTCTAGTTTGGCAATTGGCAAACCTGCAAACAGGGGTTTTACCTCTTCATACCAAGCCAGATCGGCGTTGTCTATTTTTGCGATAAGGGCATCTTTATCTAAGCTTAGGGCATTAAGCTCATTGCGCCAACCTTGTCGCAGCTCATCATATTGCCGGTATTCCTCACTTACTATTTTATACTGTACTTCCAAATTCTGCTGCATTTGCTTGGCTTGACGTAATGCAGATTTGAATTCCTTCTTTTTTTGCATTTGCTGTTCTGTTAAGGTGGAGCTTTTTTCTTCTAAAGCGCTTATCTGTGCCTGACGCGCATTGAATTCGCGAATATTCGCTATACTGCCGTCGTAAACAGCGGCTTTCTCTTGTTCAAGCTTAACGCTTATATCCATTATTTCATCCGGCAAGGTTTTAATTTGTTGTTGCATGAGGCTAAGTTCTTCTTGTATCTGTATCAGTTCTTTCTTTTGTGTATCAAAAGCGGCTTTTTGCTCTTGCAAGCGTCGGTATTCGACGCTGTCTTTCTGCGCTGCTAAAATGGCCGCCTCTTTTGCCTCAAGCTTTTGCAGTTTATATAGCAATGTCAGCATTGCCTACCTCCTATTCCTGCAGCTAAAATATTCTGAATCTTATTGACCTTAATGCTTAAAGCCGCACAACGTTCTTCAGCTTCTATACCGGCTTTATCTGCCAATTGAGCCATTAGCATTTGCATATCGGCCAATTGAAGGCCCAAATACCGGGATAATAGAGGATGTGGCTGAGCTAAAAGACAAGGCCCAAAAAGTGTTTCATCCTCACTTAACTCCATATATCCGGGTTCTGCCGCTATTATTTCATAATAAAAACCATAATCATAAGCAATATCTTCCGCTACAATTCGCCAGCCTGTTTCCTGCAAGTAGCGGCGCAACATGGAACAGTTTTTTTGTGGTTGCAAAACCAGCCTGCTGCTGGTAGATGCCACTTCGGGAGAGGCGTTAAGAATATCACGAATTACATAGCCTCCCATGCCTGCCATAGTGATGGTAGCTGCTTCGCCTGCACTAAGAACAGTTAATCCTGATCCCAGCCGCATATCTATATGACGGCTAAGCGAGAGCAATTCTACCAGCTGACAGGCATTATCGAAAGGCCCGCGCGCTTTTTCCGTTGCTATAACCGAAGGACAAATACCATTAATAATCAGATACACAGGTAAATAACTATGATCAGTGCCTATATCTGCGGCTGGCAATCCCGGTAGCACCAGTCTAGCTACTGATAGCAACCTTTCGCTTAGCTTGATTTTCATGATTCACCTCCCTAAATGATCCTCTAATTTTTTATGGGCGTCTTTAATTACTCCGTAGCGAATATTCTTTACCCCAGCTATACCTCATATTTAGCTTCTATCCCTTTCTTCGCTTTAAATGACAACAGGAGTCTTTTTGGCAAGCTCTAAGCATTATCTTCTTCTTTCTATTTCCATATACTTATCTATTTCATTTTCTTCCAGTGGATCTCCATTTACTATAGATTCAGCTATGCTCTTTATATTATGTGCAATACGCGCCATATGCCTGGCTGCTTCGGAAAAGATAATTCCTGTTTCTACACTATAACCTCCACTTGAGGTTAACAGTAGCTGGGTAGATTTATATTCTTCTCTCATATAATCAACTGCATCGGCATTTTGCATTGTCTGGGCAATAACGTTTATATCGTGAGATTTAAAAGCCTTAACCATATTATCATAGCAATCTAAAGTCATTTCATATATTTGCGTTAGCTTATCTATATCCGTGTAAAAAATCTCCAAATCACTATCGGGCATTTCTTCGGCTAATTTGGCAAAACCCTTAGTGCGATTGCTGATTCTTTTAAGGCTTATTAAGATATTAATATAAGATGTGACAAGGATAATATCTTCTTTGGTAAGATTTTCATTATATAATTTTTTTAAAAACTCGCTAATCTTGTCATTAACTTTATCTAAATCTTGCATACCGGCCCAATAAGCATCAATTTTTTTATGTTCTTTATTTAATAATATATCAACACCCAATACTAAGTTTGTACGTATATAATCCATCAATTTATAAATCGAATTACAACTATTTTCTAGTGCAAACGCAGGCGTTTCTAAAATGCTTTCATCAAGTTCCGGTAAATCAGTTATTACAGTAAGTGAGGCCTGTTTGCCAAAATCTGCCATTTTTTCGGCAATCTTCAAAATTAACTGCCCAAATGGATACAAAATGAGCAAAGCCGCAATATTATATCCAGTATGCAACATACTAATATTAGTACTTGTGATAGGATGACCAGCAAAAGCAGGATCAATAAAGGCAAAGAAGATAACAGCTAACACACAAAAAACCGATGCGCCTATTATATTATATATTAAATGTATATATGAAGTTGCATGTGCATTTCTTGATGTGCCGACACTTGAAAGAATTGCCGTTAAGCAAGTGCCAATATTTTGACCTAGTATTATGTACACAGCAGCATTCCATGGTACCATTCCCGTAAACGCCATAGATTGAAGTATGCCTATGGAAGCTGCGCTGCTTTGAATGATGGCTGTAACCAGTATTCCAGCAAGAATTCCCAGCACCGGGTTGCTGCCCATGGTGGTAAAAAATTGGCTTACTGCATCAAGTTCTGCTAACGGTTTTAATGCAGACGGCATTTGTGAAAGACCTAGGAATAATACGCCGAAACCAACAATAACTTCACCAATATTCTTCACTTTCTTCTTTTTGGAAAACAGTAGAATTAAAGCTCCCGTAGCTGCACATATCGCGCCGATAGCATCCGGTTTTAAAAATTTAGACCATTCCATACTGGCTACTAACCAACTGGTTACAGTAGAGCCAACATTTGCCCCCATAATGATGCCCACTATTTGAGGTAAAGAGATAATACCGGCATTCACAAAACCTACAGCCATTACGGTAGTAGCGGTGGAGCTTTGAATAAGCGCCGTTACACCTGCTCCAAACAGAACACCTCTAAAACGGCTTTTGGAAACACTGCCTAAAATATTCTTCATTTTTTTGCCGGCGGTTTTTTGTAGTGCGGAAGATAATAGGCTTATACCAAAGATAAATAGCCCAAAACTACCTAAAAAACTTAGTAGGATAACCATATAATTCATAATTGATTGTTTTCTCCTTAATCACACAAGCTAAAACGGGCTTAAGCAAAAAATCCAGGTTTCGGTATACAGTATTTTATTAAACAAAACCTAATAATGCCTGCATGAAAAAAGAAATAATAGCTACTGCTATCCAACAGCAACCGCCTAAAATAATAGGCTTTTTGCCATGTTTTATTAATTCCAATATATTAACATTCAAACCAATGCCTGCCAGTGCCATAAGAATGCAGAACCGGCCCATACTGCCCCAGAATTTACTAATCTGCATAGGTAGAATATTTAGGCTGCTTATGATGCTGGCGAGAAAAAAGGCGGCTACAAACCAGGGAAAAGCTTTTATAATATGACGCTTGCTTAATCTGCCTTCTTTTTTGGTCTGTTTAAAAGATAGTATTAAAGCCAGTGGTATGATCATCAGCGTGCGAGTAAGCTTAACTACAGTGGCTGTATTACCAGCTGTTTCGCTGTATGTAAAGGCAGCGGCTACTACAGAGGAAGTATCATTGATAGCGGAACCGCACCATAAACCAAAACGCAGATCACTCATGCCAAAAGCATAGCCCACAATAGGAAATATAAATACAGCAAGTATATTAAAAAGAAAAATAATAGAGATAGAGGTAGCCACCTCGCGCTCATTTGCTTTTATTATGGGAGCTATGGCAGCAATAGCGGAACCACCGCAAATTGCTGTACCAACCCCTATTAAAAGCTGCTCATTAGTTTGAATGCGCAAAACCTTGCCTATTATGAATGCTAAAACAAATGCAACTGATATACTTACGCCTATTAATATTAAGCCCTGACCGCCTATGTTCAACACATTGCCCAAATTCATTTGAAAACCGAATAAAACAATGGCAGCTTGCAGTACCCGCTTCGAAGTGGCAGATATTCCAGGAATAAATATTTTGGGGCAATGCCAAAAGTTTGCCAATAACATGCCCAAAAAAATGGCTATTATGGCGCCGCCAATTACAGGCAAGTGCTGACCCAAAAACCAAGCGACAACCGCAATCACTAAACAAAGTAGAGCTCCGCAAATATTTTGTTTACTATAATAACCCGGGGTGACAATGGGCAAGGTTATTAGCATGGCGCATAAAACATACACAAGTACAAGTATAAGCATAGTATACTCTCAATTTATTTATCGAAGAAATATCCAGTATAAGCAAACAATGCCGGAGATCCCCCAGTATGCAGGAAGAGGATATTTTGCATTTGATTAAAATATCCTTTACGCTGTAAATCGAGTAAGCCCGCCATAGTTTTGCCAGTATACACAGGATCGAGCAATATAGCTTCTGTGCGGGCTACTAGTTTTACAGCCTCTAACATATCCTCTGTAACGCGGGAATAGCCTTCACCAATATACTCCTCAAAAACAATAATATCATCATACGCAGGTCCTTCTTTAAGATTCAGTTTTAAAGCCAGTTGATTACATAAATCATAAACTGCTTGACTTTGTTCTTCTTTCTTGCGATTTATACAAATGCCTATCACCGGTATATGGGCATTGCTGGCAACAATTCCCGTCAGCAAACCGGCATGAGTTCCGGCACTGCCGCTGGTGCAGACAATAGCGTCTATATTCAGTTCCATTTCAAATAATTGCTGCAACAATTCTTGAGCGCAGGCTACATAACCCAATGCGCCAATGGCATTGGAACCGCCACCGGGAATAATATATGGTTTACGCCCTTGGGCGCGCAAGGCATTTGCCACGGTATCCATTTTCTCTTTAAGATTGCTGCCGCCATCAACAACATGCACGGCTTCCACTCCCAGTAAATTAAAAAGAAAATTATTACCGCTTGCCAGACTATCATAGCTGTTCGGCACACGTTGTTCAAGTACCAATTGGCAAAAAAGCCCTTCTTTATTGGCTGCCGCTAAAGTTAAGCGGCAATGATTAGATTGTATGGCGCCGCAAGTTATTATCGTATCTGCTCCTTTAGCTAGGGCGTCGGCCATTAAGAATTCCAATTTTCGTGTTTTATTGCCACCGCCTGCCAAACCCAACAAATCGTCACGCTTGCAATAAAGCGTTGGGCTTCCCACAAGTGCACTTAAACGTTCCAGTTTTTCAACAGGCGTGATGCCGACAGTGTAGCGACGGCGCGGAAATTGGCAAAGATTCATAAAATCCCTTCTTTCATAATAAGTTCTTAACGCCCCTTTTCCATAAAACTGTTAAGCAGCGTATTAGCAACAACATTGATTAGAAAAATTAAAATTATCAGCAGAGCAGCTGTACCGTAGGCATTTTCCATAGAAATGCCTTCACGGGCTAAAATATAGAAATGTACCGCCATGGAACGGGTGGGGGAAAATAATGAAGAAGGTATACGTAAAGCTGAACCAGCGGTTAAGACAACTGCAGCAGTTTCGGCAATACAGCGTCCCACACTTAAAATAATACCATTCACAATGCCCGCCAGTGCCGCGGGAAAAACCACTTTGTAGATGGTTTGCCATTTGGTGGCGCTAAGCGAGAAGCTTACTTCCCGAAATATTTCGGGAACGGCGCGAATAGATTCTTCAGAAGTGCGGATAATGGTGGGTAGTATCATAAAAGCCAAAGTTAAGCCACCGGAGAGAATAGACCAACCCATTTTTAAATAGATAACGAAGAAAATGAATCCAAACAGCCCGTATACTATAGAAGGTATTCCAGCCAAAGATTCCGCACTGAAACGAATGACGCGTGTGACAGTATTTTCTCTGGTGTATTCCGCCAGGTAAAAAGCCGTGCCAATGCCAAAAGGGGCGGCTATCAGAATGGCAACTAGGGTAATCAACAATGTTCCTACTATGGTAGAAGAAACCCCGCCGGAACGGCCCATATTGCTGGGGGGCTCGGTAAGAAAGCGCCAACTGATAATGGGAAGGCCTTTAACCAAAATATATATAATGATGAAAGCAAGAATCACCAATACAAATATGGCGGCTGCCCAAATAAAGGTTTTTGCTATTATTTCGCGTGTGCGTGAATTGATAATAATTACCTCATTTCTTACGGGTGATGTACTGAGCCGAGGCATTGATGATCATTATGATGATAAACAATACAATACCTGTAGCAAACAGTGCCTGTCTGTGTTCACCTGCTGCGTAGCCCATTTCGATGCCAATATTGGTGGTGAGTGTTCTTACCGGATCCAAAATAGATTCCGGCAGAGCCACTGCATTGCCCAGTATCATTATTACAGCCATGGTTTCGCCGATAGCACGGCCAATACCTAAGATCACCGCAGCTACAATTCCAGATTTAGCAGCGGGTAGCATTACAGACCAAATAGCTTGCCACTGATTCATTCCTAAAGCCAATGCACCTTCTTTATATTGGCGGGGCAAAGCCAGAATAGATACTTCGGAAATGCTTATTATAGTAGGGAGTATCATAATAGCAAGTATTATGGAGCCAGCCAATATACTAAGGCCCGGCCCGCCCAGGTAATCGCGAATAACCGGGATAATGAATATCAACCCCCAAAAACCATATACTACAGAGGGAATACCGGCTAGCAATTGAATGGCGGGGCGAAAGATATTGCGTACGGTTGCGGGGGCAAATTCCGCTAAAAAAATGCTACAGCATATACCGATAGGTACCCCCAAAAGCGCAGCGCCCAACGTTACCGAAACAGAACCCACCAACATGGGAAAAATGCCAAATTTCTCCTGACTGGGGGCCCATTCCATGCCAAAAACAAACTTAAATAAGCCTACTTTGGTCATAATTGGCGCTCCTTGAATAAGGATGAATACTGTGATGAGCGCCAGGGCAGAAATTGAAGAAAAGGCCAGAACTAAGAATATGCGGCCCGCTAGTTTTTCTTTGAAATTATTCATCTTTCAGCTCCGTCTGTTGAGGTATGAGCCCTTCTTTTATTAATATTTGCTGCCCCTGGTCGGAAAGGGTAAAATCAATAAATTGTTTGGTTTGCCCGGTTGGCGGCTCCTTACAAATAAATAAAAATGGCCTAAACAATGGGTAGCTGCCATTGGCTATGTTATCCCAATTAGCCGCAAGCCCATTTAAGCTAATAGCCATTACAGTTTCATCTACCAAGCCCAGAGAAATAAAACCGATAGAATTCTTATCGCTGGAAACTAATTGTTTTACTGCCCCGTTAGAGTCCTGGACAATAGCTTTTGTGGTTATACGTTTTTCTTCCATAACCAGATCTTCAAAGGCGCTTCTGGTACCCGAGCCTTCTTCACGGGTTATTAAATGTATTTTATTATTGGCACCTCCTAGTTCGCTCCAGTTACTGATATCTGCCGCATAAATAGCCCTTACCTGTTCAATAGTAAGATTTGAAAGAGGATTAGCGGGATGAATAATAATTGCCAGCCCATCTTTGGCTATTTCTACGAACCATAAATGCTGTTCGTTTTCTTTCAAAACGCGTGAAGATAAGCCGATATCTGCTGCTCCAGATTCGGCGGCTGTAATGCCGGCGGAAGACCCTCCTCCTTGCACGTCGACTTCACAATCGGGGCATAAAAGAGAGAACTCTTCTGCTAATATCTCTGCATAGGGCTGTACCGAGGTAGAACCGGCTACAATTACCGCCGTATTGTGTCTACCGCTGCAAGAGGCTGTTAAACAAAGCGCTAATAGCAATAACGCAAAAAAGGGGGCAAGTAACGCCGCCCTATGTTTTGCTGATCCTAAACAGAGAGGCCGATATTCTTTGAATGCATTTTTTAGTTTCATTATCAAAAGTAAACCCTCATAAATGCCTTTTTACCCGAAGCGTCCCGTGATATAGTCTTCGGTGCGTTGATCTTGAGGATAAGAGAACATTTTAGTGGTAGGGGCATATTCCACCAGTGTACCCACTTTATCTTCTCCAATCATAATAAAAGCCGCCATATCGGATACTCGCAAAGCTTGTTCCATATTATGAGTAACGATGATGATAGCGTATTTTTGTGCTAATTCCAACATCAAATCTTCTATTTTCATGGTAGATCCGGGGTCTAAAGCGCTGCAAGATTCATCCATAAGTATAACCTCCGGTTCCACGGCTAAAGCGCGGGCAATGCATAAACGTTGCTGTTGCCCGGGGGTAAGCGATAATCCGGGCTTTTTTAAATTATCCTTTACTTCATCCCATAAAGCTACTTGGTTCAGGCTGTGTTCTACAATGCCGGCTAAGGCATGCTTGTCTTTTATACCATGATGCTTGGGCCCTATAACAATATTATCGAAAATACTCATAGGAAAAACATTTGGCCTTTGAAAAACCATACCTACTTTTTTTCTTAAGGGCGAAGCCTCTAAATTATTTCCATATATAGCCAGGTTATCAAGAAGTATTTCTCCTTCGATCCTTACATGTGGGATAAGATCGTTCATGCGGTTAAAAATACGAAGCAAAGTAGATTTACCGCAGCCAGAAGGCCCGATGATTGCCGTAATAGCGCGATCATAAATGTCGAAGGTAATGTCTTTTAAAGCATGATAAGAGCCATAATACAAATTTACCGACTGAGTAGATATTTTAACATTTTTCGATAACTCCGCCATTTTATCATCCATTCTAAGGCAGTCTTTTCTCAGTAGCCTTCGTGAGCCAGCGCCAAAACCCTAATTAATTATAGTAAAAAACATTGATAATTACAAGAGATTTTTCAACTTATCCAGGCTATCAGAGTTATAAAATCAAGGAAAAACTTGGCTTATAACAAAATGAGCAGCCGCTAGATCATAAATCGCTAAACCCAGCGATTCGAAAATCGTTATCTCATCATCATTTTGTCTTCCTGATATGTTACCTGCTAAAGCAGCGCCTAATTCACCTACTATTATCTCTTTTGTAACTATTCCTAAAGAGAAAGGAATAAGGAAATCTCCCGCTTCATTCATAAAAGATACGAGGCTATCTGCGTATATTCTTCCCCGGGCAAGTGTTGCGCTGTCGAGCTCGCGCGCGCCAGGAAGACAAGCGCCCACAGCGTTGATATGCGCGCCTTCTTTTATGTCTTGGCCAAAAATGACCGGCTCTTTGGCAGAAGTTACCGTACAGATTATATCTGCCTCCTTTATTGCTTGCTGAGAAGTTGGGCAAACTTGTATAGGCAGTAGATATTTCTCCCTCATTTCGCTTGCATAGTTTTTGGCAGAATCATTATCAATATCCCATACAAAAACACTTTTTATCTCACGTACCATTGTTAAAGCTTCTAAGTGCTTCCTCGCTTGCAAGCCAGAACCAATGATCGCCAATGTTTGGGCATTTTCGCGCGCCAATAAATCACTGGCTACCGCACTAACCGCTGCCGTCCTAATGGCAGTGATCGCTTCTCCATCTACCAATGCATGTAATTTACCCGTGCTCGTTTCAAAAACCACTACCACACCTTGATGCGAGGGCAAGCCAAAGCCCGAGTTTTGCGGGAATATGCTAATAATTTTTGCCCCGGCAATTTTTTGCCCGGGAATAACCGCCGGCATTAATCCCAGCACATTCCCATCTTCTAATGGTATAGCAGTACGTAACACCTGTTGTGCGCGTCCTGTGGTAAAATCTATTAATGTTTGTTTCATCAACTGAATACAGCTCTTCATATCTAGCAAAGCTTCCACCGTATCCTTGTCTATAAACCTGATTTGCTTCACCTCCCAATATATTTTCTTAACCATCATATATTATACTAAAATATCGATGTTATGTATATAAGTTATTTAAGGGCATTTATAAATATTCTCTAGAACTATTAAGGAGCAATTTAATGATAAAAAATATTAATAATTATCGTAGAGAAAAGAAGATCAAGATTAAAAAGCGGCAGCTAACATTGTGGTTGAATAAATTAAAGAGCTATGCAATACCTAACTTAATGCGCTATATTATTTTTGGCATGGCTGGAGTATATGTGCTGGATTTATTTCTTACGCCAGCTTTGGGGAATAGTGTTTCTTCTTTTCTGGATTTTAGCCTTGCGGCAATTTTGCAGGGTCAGGTATGGCGGCTGATTACTTTTATATTTTGTCCTCCGGCTCTGAATATTTTGTTTTTTATAATCATGTTATACTTTTACTGGATGATCGGCTCTTATATGGATAATCAGTGGGGTTCTTTTAAATTCAACTTATATTATTTTTGCGGCATGTTATTAACCATGCTGGCAGGGCTGTTTACAGGTTATGCCACCAATTATTATGTTAATTTATCTGTATTTTTAGCATTTGCTTTAACAAACCCTAATTTTGAAATTTTACTGTTTTTTGTATTACCAATTAAAGTTAAGTGGTTGGCTTTGTTAGATGGCCTGCTTTTTTTATATGAATTTATCTATAGCAACTGGCCTGCTAAAATAGCATTACTCCTTTCTTTGCTGAACATTGCTATATTTCTAAGTGCAGATATTAAATATCTATTTTCCAATAATCGCCATAAAAATCCAAGACGATATAATTGACCGTAAAGCTGCTGTTTTTTTTCTTATGCAGCATACGGTCAATTTTTCATAATGATTATTAGCCTCTGTGGTAGAATATCCTTAGTTAATTTCCGAAACAGACGCCAAGGTTATGACCTATTTTTATTAATTCATGGTCTGCCGGCACCAACTTTAAACCTTGCGACGCCTCTTGCAAGGGAACACGTACTATACTTGTTCCTTGTAAAGCAACCATCACCCCGTATTCTTCATCTGCTGCTGCTTCTACAGCTGCCGCGCCAAAACGTGTAGATAGCACACGATCAAATGGTATAGGGCGCCCACCCCGCTGCAGGTGCCCAAGAACCATAGAACGGGCATCTATGCCGGTGCGTTGTTCAAGTTCATTTGCCAGTAGCGCGCCTACGCCACCCAAGCGAATTGGATCTGGGCTATTATCGCGTATTTTTTGCACTACCATGTGGCCGCCTATTGCCCTAGCGCCTTCGGCAGCTACAATAATGCTAAAATTTTTACCCTTGTTTCGGCGTTCAATTAAGAACTGAGTCATTAAATCGTAATCATAAGGTATTTCCGGCAGCAGTATTACATGAGCGCCTCCGGCTATGCCGGTATACAGAGCTATCCACCCGGCATAGCGGCCCATCACTTCCATCACCATCAGGCGATGATGTGATTCCGCTGTGGTATGCAACATATCTATAGCTTCGGTGGCTGTTTTCACCGCCGTCTGAAAACCAAAAGTGAAGTCCGTACCCACTAAATCATTATCTATTGTCTTGGGAATACCAATAATATTCAAACCTAATTGACGGAACTGCTCGCCGGAACGCATGGTGCCGTCGCCCCCTATTAAAAACAGTGCTTGTACGTTAAGATCATGTAAATTCTGCAGCGCTTGTTGGCTAAGATCGCGTTTTTGCCCATCTACTAAAAAGTTGAAAGGGTCATGTACATTGGAGGTGCCAAGCATGGTACCGCCTTTATCCAGCAAATCATCTACTGTATCTGCAGTTAGTTCCGCATAATCATTTTCTACCAAGCCGCGGTAACCATCATAAAAACCCAAAACCTGCCATTTATATTCATGAATAGCTGTACGTACAACGGCGCGTATCACGGCATTAAGCCCAGGGCAATCTCCGCCGCCGGTTAAAAGGGCAATAGTCTTTTTCATCATAATCCTTCCTTTCTTAGTATAATCTACTTTAATATATATTCCCTTATTTAATAGTATCGTCAATTGTGACAGTACAGACAATCTTCACTTATTGTATTTAGTAAAAATATTTTAAGCATTGCCGCTGTGAAAACCTTGCATTTGCCTGCCACATGTGCTATGATAATTGTTGTCGTACGGCGCCATAGCCAAGTGGTAAGGCAGAGGACTGCAAATCCTTTACCCCCGGTTCAAATCCGGGTGGCGCCTCCACAAACTTTGGGCAGTGCCAATATACGGTACTGCCCGGGTTTGACAGATAGATTATTATGCCGGAGTGGCGGAATAGGCAGACGCACAGGACTTAAAATCCTGCGAGGGCGACCTCGTACCGGTTCGACCCCGGTCTCCGGCACCAAACCAATATAATCCGAACCTCATTTTCCCTGTGAAAAATGGGTTCGGTTTTGTTATGAATGGCGGCTGTTTTCATGCTAGTGTTATTCCATCAAATACAACGATATCTTGTTTTGTAATTCAGAGGCGGCTTGTTCGGCAGTTAAAATGTCTTGATAGTATTTTACCATGATCTCCTCAATCATATCATATGCCGAATCGCCGCCTGTTGAAAAAAAGGCATGATATTTCATGGGCATTTCATTATAGGGCACCTCTAGAAACCAGAATAAACACTAACAAAATGATCAAAATGAGACTAATTACCTAAATATCCCCGTCATTGCGGACT
>WRKD01000188.1 GCA_009778255.1 Bacillota bacterium | reverse complement strand
TCTTCACCTACCAGGCCGCTGACTATAGCGGTCAATTGCGGGTCGGCTTCGCCATATGCTTTGCTCTTATTTTCCGCCACTACTTTTACCTCAGTAGGCGTTATCTGTAATATGCCGTCTATCTTTATAATATTGACTATCTCGGTAACATCAACGCCATTGTATGTGACGATAACATCGCTTATTACATTCATAAGCTGGGGAATCGTCTCTAGTACATATGTAGCCTTCGGATCACTGCTTAATGCTGTTATCGCAAATCCCGCTTCTTGCAGCGCAATTATATCATAAACTTCATATCCTGCGGCAGTTTTTTCTGTTCCATCATAAACTGCCTCTGTGCTATGGCCAGTAACTGTAATCGTAATATCCAGCACTTCGTTATTTTTTATTTCAAAATTACCGGGTACCCAGTCTACACTGTAATTAGGATTAATGAAGTTTTTATTCTCAACTATCAGAGCATTTTCATATACACCAATTTTTTCATCTGTGCCTACACCAGGACGTGATACCTTATACTGATTTTGCATTGGCGCATCACCGGCCAAAAACCCTTCGGCCGTCGCGAAGAAAAGTGGGTCTTCTTCCGCATAACCTTTCCAGGCATAATTAGCTGTTACTGTTGCCGGTCTTGGCAAGATCGTAAGATCAGCCATTAAAGAAACTTCTGCCAAACTAAACTCATACTTGCCGGTATTTGACCATTGTATGATATAAGCATAGGGTGAATCACTAACACTCTCTCCGGCAATACGTTCGTTCACTATAACTAAAATATCTCCTCCTTTTAAGCCTTGCGCAATTAACTGCATATCTACTGCATCCTGTATTGCAGATTGAACATCGGTCAGCTGCGGATCTTCTTCACCGAATATTTTAGTAAAGCCAGTACCTGCCGCTGCTGAAAGATTTACTACTATACCAGAAGACAAAACGTTTAATACTCCACCTATGTAGTTTATTTCATAATTGGCGGTCACATTATTACCCGTCGCGTCGTGGATGATTGCCAGGCTCGCTATATTGGAGCTTGTGCCCACATCGGTTTGAGCGCCATTAACCGCTACACTTATAACTTCCTGATCAACAGCTAATGTTCCGCCTGTAATCTCATACCCGCTATTAGTCAAGGCTATACCGTCATAGGCTTTGCTATCACTTGCTGCTGCAATTTCCAACAATCTGGGCTTTACGGATAGTTTTCCGTCTACTAAGATTGCTGCCGTATAATATGCGGTTATATCTTCAGTGCCATTCCACAGTTTGTATTCGATTAACTCATTAACAGAACTGCCCGCATTGGTTTGATTACCCTGCACCACCGCCGTAACGCTTGTCACACCAGCCGGAAGCTCGGAGGTTGTGAACCCACTTTCCAGCAAGGCAAAACTGTCGTAAACCTTTTCGGCGCTTTTTGCTGTGATAATGATCGCTTCCGCTGTACTTACTGTTACGGTAAGTGTGCCATCTATATAGACAATATGGTAATTTGAAGTTACATCATCTGTACCGGCTATAATCACTGCTGCACTAGGTATATTGGCGCTTGATCCGGGAATCGCTTGCGAACCATTAACTACTACGCTTTCCAGTTTTTGATTCGCGGCTAATGCTCCGGAAGTGATTTTGTAACCGCTGTTGATCAGTGCTGCTCCATCATATGCTTTGCTGGAACTGGCAGCCGTTATCACGATTTGCCTGGGGGCAACCGTTAATACACCGTTATATGTATGAATTAAAAATTGACTTGTAACATCAGCACCACCGGCATCTTTAATAATTATGGCTTCTGCATTTGTTATTACACTGGCTACCTCGCCCACATTTGTAATTTCGCCCATAATTGTAACATTTTCAACGCTATAATTGGCGGGCAAACCAGCAGAAATATAACCAGCGCTCTCACCTGTTAATGATTGGCCGTCGTATGCTTTATCTGCGTTTTTCGCTGTTATCATTATCACAGGTTTATCTGAATAAATCGCCGTAAACTCATAGCTTTTATGTACTGGATCTGGGAAATTTGCATCTAAAGGCTGATATCTATTTCCATATTGATCTTCCCAGCCAATAAAGCTATACCCTGCATCTGCATATATATCTGGCTCCCAGCCATTATTCCACATAGTTCCTTTGTCTACCAAACCGGGTCCGCCATGACTCAGTACACCATGATTCCCGGGCTGGAAGGTAATATTTACTAGAGTAGCTACTATTATAGCCGCGCCCATATTGATGTTTGTACCGCCTTGCACACTACCGCCATTCGCTGCTAATTTGGCATTGTTGCTGGCAGGGCTCCATTCGCTTATAGCGCCACATACCGGACAAGTAATGACAATGAGCGCTAACTGAGGACTCGTACCGGCAGGGTAAAAATACAACTTCACGCCATTGCTATAATTAGAACCAGAAGTATAGTCGCCTGTTGGGCAAACAAACTTGTTTATGCTATAACCGCTTCCGGCTAGCCACAACCCAGCATATCTGTCTTCTTCTATTTCTTCTTTAAAAAACTGTGCAGTTAAAGTGAGATGTCCGTCAATTGGAGTAGCAAAATTAAACTCTCCGTATTGAAAGCTTCTCCAGGCTATAAAATCATAGCCATCTTTTGTAGGCTCAAGCGGTTTTACGGCTTTTGCGCCTTGATCAATTTTCTGCTCATCATACTGTATACCATCTACTAAGAAAGATACTGTAGCGAAAAATTTGCCTGAAAGCACCATATTTTTGTCTAAGGCTGTAGAAAAATCGAATTCAAAGTCATTATTATCATACCAGCCTTTGAATGCCAGATTCAGTTTAAAAGGATCTTCCGGCTGCGAGACAAGGCCGTCTTCATTAGTTTCCATAACAGCATATGTCAGGGCATCGACCAAGAATGTTACGGTATATATCTCAGCATTCATGGAAGCTAAAATGCTTTCTTCTAAAATTTCTTCTTCATCAGCAACTTGTGCTTCTTCTTCATCTATTTCGTCAATATCTTCAAATAATTCTTTTTCAATATTTAATTCTTCTTCAATATTTAATTCTTCTTCAATATTTAATTCTTCTTCAATATTTAATTCTTCTTCAATATTTAATTCTTCTTCATTATCACTTTCGAAATCCTTTTCATTACCCGCTTCTTCGATATCTAACTCTTCATCTGTCTTATTTGATGCACCCTCTTCACGTTCATCGATAATTTCTGTAAAGCTCTCCTCTTTTTCGCTGTCTATTTCGTCTGTATTCTCCGATGCCATTGCTTCTTCTGCTTGATCAAAATCAACATAACCACCTTCAAAAGCTAGTGCTCCCTGGGTATAGCTTGACGTTGGACTAAAAGCCATCAAGATTATCATTAATATTGATAAAACTTTTTTTACGATTTTCTCCGTTTTCATTTTTTTCATCCTCCTAAAATTTATTTATATTTGGTTTGTTGTTATTTTTGGGAAAACTATTCCCGAATCAATATAGTAGTATAGGCTTTGATGTCAAAATTTATGTTTGGAGGTAAATACCATGATCTTTCTGATGCATACAAAGAGGTTTCATTATCGAAATGCGGTATTGATAGCGCTTTTCTTTTTATTTTTATGTGCAATAACTGGCGCTTGTGTATCATCCGACATTCCCGCTGTTTCCGAAGGAAGTGATTTTAATAACAGTTCGGATGCGATTAGCATTGAAGAAATTAAAGATTTGCTTCCGATAAAGATTGGCTATAGCAGCTATCCTTATCCGCCCCTTCATTATTTTGAGGATAATTCTTTGGGCGATCTCCAAGCTATTGGTTTTGATATAGAATTGGCCGAGACTGTTGCAAGAACCATCAATGCGGAAATTGAGTTTTTGCAAATTGATTGGTCAAAAAAAGCTGAAATGCTGATAAGCGGAGAAGTCGATATGTTGTGGGGCGGCCTTGCAGTAGATTCTTTAGATGAAACTAAGGTGAAGTTTACGAAACCGTATCTACAATCTAATATTGTACTGGTGATGGATGCTGAGGATGATTACAGCAGCCTGGAAGATCTTCATGATCTTAATATTTGTAGCCTTGAATTCACTCCGGCGGCTGACTTTTTCAATTTTTACGACGCTAGCATTATAAACAGCCGGCAAGCTTTCATTACCCCGATCTATAAACAGCTTTTTACAGCGGTATCTTTAGGTAAATATGACTGCATTATAACAGACGTCAGCTTTGCCTCCTTTCTTTGCAGAATCACCCAGCATGATTATAAAATTAGCGAAACGATTATTGAGTCAAGCTACGCGGTGGCAGTCCGTGTTGAAGATGAAGAACTTTTCGCTAAGTTACAGGCTGCCTTGGATGAACTTGATGCGAACGGCACAATCAGCCGTATCGCTGAAAAATGGATTTTTTAACCATTTGTTTTCTTAGCAAATTGTGTTGATATTTATATTATAACAGTTACTGGTTACAAATCGGTTACATTTCTAAAATTGGTCTCTTAATTTTGTAATTTTTGTCGCTAAATTTTCAATTAAACACCATTGGGCATATAAAAGCCCTGCTATGTATAAATAGCTGCTTGAAAGGCAAAACCCTATTGTTCATCTTTCTTTTATGCTCAAATTATAAACTTACTTGCCATACAAACAAAAAAAAAGTGATTAGGAAACAATTAAAATGATTCCTAATCACCTTTTTTTATTAACACTACTTATAGTGACGGCAATGAATTTCTACGAAAAAAGAGCAACGTAGCAAAACGTAATTACATTATTAAGGTATTCAAGATATTATAACCATTAATAGTTATTTTATAGCCTGAAACAGCCTGTTCATTAACAGTATAAATATATTCGCTACCATCGGGCGCATATTTATCTAAGTTAGAAAATAAGTATTGGCCGTTTCCGAATGAGGAAACCTGTTGCATCTGTAAAGGCTGCCCATTCCGGAATAAGCCCACCGTAACATTGGCTGGTCTTGTTCCCCACGAATTGTTACCATCATTCCAGTTAACAGTCCCTCCGACATTTATCTTCACCTGTTGCACAATAGCAGTGTAAAGATATGTAATTGTGATTGTCTGTCCGCCGGCTATTGTGCCGGTTCCCAGTGCACTGCCAGGTGCGAGAGCACCTGTACCGTATCCTGCGAAAGATATCGCGTTATACGGGCCATAGTTTCCGGCATTAACAACGTAATTTGCCTGACCCAGTATTGCACCGCTGTTCGCATCTTTATGTTCCACAATAATTGTAGCGGTGGTTGGAATAACCGGGGTGGATGCATTAGAACCTACCACCCAAATAGCGGGCCGGGCGTAGATTCCCGAGCCTGCGCCGGAGCCATATAATATAGACGCATCATATGTAGTATAGCTCCAAGTGCCGCTTGTTCTAAGAATCTCTAAGCATCCATATGCTGCTGTCGAAAAAGTACTGGTCCACCACTCCTTCAAGGTCGACGCCGGGTTTTGCGGTTTAAACAGTATTAGTTGCGATGTAGAAAGGCTTGGGAAAAGGTCGGCTTTTCTAGGCAGATATGCTATTTGATAAAAATCATTTCCTGCCATTGGTAGCTGGCTTAAATTATTTACCCATGTTTCGTTAGGAGATCCGCCCAGCATCGGCTTCAGAGCCCATTTCTTGAGGGTAGGCGCGTTAAGTGCGGCATACCAGCCATCCATTTGTTGCTGTACTCTGTTATTAAGCCAGTTGCCTCCACCCCATTCACTTAAACTTGTCGCATATACTAAGCCACCAGTATTTGGATACAAAACGTCGTTTAAGAGCAGTAGATAAATAGTTTTCATAGAAGAGCTCATATATTGGCTCTTAACAAGAACCCATTCAATGCCATCGATTGTAACTATGCTGCCGGGCGTTTTCTCTCTCAAACCCAGCAAACCGGTATTATCATCTGCTAAACCGCCGGCGGATGACCATACGGCGAATAATGTTTTATCGTTATCCATATAAATGAAATCGCTCGATTGATACATAGGTGTAGTCGCTGTGCTACTCAGCGCCCATCCTAAAAACGTAGCCGACGCATGGGAGGGGGCTATACTGCTTATCTGCGCATAACTATTCCTGCTAACTGTTTGAGTTGGTAGCGTACCTGAACCACCGTTAGCATTTAAGGTAAGTGTAACATAAGGTGAGATCGAGGTGTATTGAGATGAGCTCGCAACCCAGATGGCTGGACGAGCGTATATACCCGAACCTGCGCCGGAGCCATATAATATAGACGCGTCATATGTAGTATAACTCCAAGTGCCGCTTGTTTTGAGAATCTCTAAGCACCCATAGGCCGCTGTAGAGATTGTACTGGTCCACCACTCCTTTAAGGTCGAAGCCGGGTTTTGCGGATTAAACAGTATCAATTGCGAGGTAGAAAGGCTGGGGAAAACGTCGGCTTTCCTGGGCAAGAAGGCTATTTGTGTGGTAACATTCCCCGCTAAAGGTAACTGGCTAAGATTATTTACCCAGCTTGGGTTCGGCGATCCGCCAAGAATCGGTTTCAGAGCCCATTGCTTAAGAGTAGGGGAGTTGAGCGATGTGTACCAGCCATCCATTAGCTGCTGTACTCTATTGTTAAGCCAGTTGCCGCCACCCCATTCATTTGCAGTTGTTGCATATACTATGCCGTTGGTATTGGGATAGATTACATCATTTAAAAGTAGCAATGTAGCTGTTTTCATAGAGCCAGTCATATATTGGTTCTTGACAACTACCCACTCAATTCCGTCGATAGTGAAGACGCTACCTGGGCTGGCCTCTTTTAGTCCCGGTATGCCATCGTCAGCGGCCATTGCTGGCTGAAAGGCCGACAGCAAAGCTAAATTCATTAAAACAGCTACAATAAGCGCAATTACGATGATTCGAAATAATTTTACTCCTGTAAATATACTATTAATCATAATTATCTCCTCCAATTTTAGTATGACTACTTAGCTATTTTGTTCTACATATATAATAACAAATAAAGGAACAGATGTTAACAAATCACCTCCAATCTATTTCTATAATCCTAGAAGAATAGTAGGTTAATTTCTACAAGCACTATTATTTCATACTTTTGCGCAAAAATCAATATATTGCGAAGAAAAATATTTAAAATGCATGAATTTGTCTATACCTATTCATTATGCTTTTAATTTATTTGCGCCTAAAAACTAACTTTATATATCTATTAAATTAATGATGCATCTAATTGAAACAGCATTTTAAACATTTTTAACACCTTGTAAACAATGAAAATGCGCAAAAATCTTTATTATGCTGGACTTCAATTCAATAACATAGTTTACTGGACATATGAATCAATTCAATTGCTATATCAAAATACAAGTTAGTAGAACTATTGCAAGTAAGTGTTACAAGTGCTTACTAAAATACTTTTTTGCCATTATGCCGTTGTGAAGAACTTATATTGATCGTACGATTCTTTTTATTATATTCAAAATATCAGCGGTCAGTAAAACTAAGCCGAATTCGGCTATTAATTTAATATAAGGGCACTTTTTGCACGCACACCAAAAGGCCCCGTTTAACAACGGGGTAAAAATAGAAAATAGCCAACTGTCGCTTACTCCTTATTCTCGGCCAATTTCCAATCCGCCGCTATGCCAACACGTATACTAGGCACGTATTGCAGCTCAGCGGTATCTTCTAATTCCGGGTTCATCGTTGACTCGCCAAAAGGAGCTCTTCTGACATACCTACGATTGGCAACAGGTTTAATAGGCGGAAGAGTCAAATCTTCGAATGCCATAAATTATGCCTCCGGAAAACAAAATAATAAAAGACTTCAACTCAAACAAAAAGCAATAAATAACAAGTAAATCATAGCATAAACTATCTAGTAAAGCAAGATAATTTTAAGTAAAATACATGTATTTTGTGTATTTTTACATATTTTTAACTATTATTGATTAGCATTTTTTCTCTTCATTATTCAACTATTGGGTAAGAGCATCCAAGATTGCCTCAATAACTGTATTGAGATCCTTGTGTGTAATAAAAATCGGGTATATATTGTATTTAACAAGATAACTTGCTTGCGCTTTTAGCAATCTATTCAAAATAGTACTCTCTACATCACTTAGAGTGTTATTTTGAAAAAGATTAAGCAGATCATCAATAGGGTAAAATATTATATGCGTTTTCTGTAAGTGGTTTCTGTTTTCTTCTATAATATAATAGAAAGGCAATTGAAACTCATGGGAAGGGTTGATGTTGCGGACGATTCTCCTAAAGTTATAGTCTTGGCAAGAAAAACCCATAAATAAGCAGTGATTAGAAGCTAATATCTGAGCTTGACAAGTGTTGGTGTTATCATAGACGGTACTCTCCAGTTTTGAGTAACTTCTTTCGGTAAGAATGACGCCGTCATCCATATCTTTATCCGCCTCGGCGGTAGCGACAGTATTAAATATAGAAAGCCTTCCATGTACATGGTAAATATTTGTTTTAGAGTTAACCTGGTATACGCAATCTCGCATACCAAATGAGTTGTATGAACCGCCGAGCGCCGCTTTTTCCAGCCCGTCATCATAATTATAAGTTATCACCTGTTTTACTCCCTTAGCGAAAAAACTTGCGAGATTAATTAATAGCGTAAAATTCTCTGGCTCTTTTTGAGTTTGCCGATAATAAATAAGCGCCCCTTTCACCGCCGCTGCTATTCTTCTGTTTAACGATATTTCCGGACGCGATGGCTTGGGTTGGCGAAGTTTCTCCAAATAAGCATTCTTTTCCAATGCTATCATCACATATTCAGCGGCTTCCAAGGTGTTGATTTTTGAAAACGCTCCCGAAGCATTTTTTAGCGCTTCGGTATATTCCAGTGGATATTTTTGCACTATCTTCTTATCATGTTCATTATCAAAAACATCTCTGGCAATGCCCTGCAGAAGTAAAGTATCTAATAAACCGGACCATAAGGGCAAATTAATATTATAACTGACTCCGGCGCCAAGTATAAAAGCGCATTCCCCATTTTTTATATACCGAACTAAAACTTTAAAA
Organism: Bacillota bacterium; assembly: GCA_009778255.1. Lineage (GTDB taxonomy): Bacteria > Bacillota > Dehalobacteriia > UBA4068 > UBA4068 > WRKD01. The sequence continues at coordinate 6,281 of WRKD01000188.1, read as the reverse complement.
TTCTCTTGGTTAGATTTACTCAATTCACTTTGCAAATAGTTTGTAACATCTAAATCTTGCAATGGCGCGTATATATCTGTAGCCATTATAGTAGAATAATCTGACATTCTTTACTGCTCCTATCTTTTGTTATTTTTTGAGGGCTGAACTAATCCAAAATTGCAGCAGCTTTTCCCAGGCTTTATGGGCGCTTATAGCATCTTTATTAAGACCGCATTTAAACAATTCCCTGATCGCGCTGAGTTTATATTTTAAATCTTCATTGCCATCAAGTATAGTTATTTTTTCTCTGTGATAATCAAGGCATTCTTGCAAATAATCATATAGAGGCTGCGCAATACCTGTTAAATGATAATCTATACGATAATCCTTAATAATTTTTTTGATATGCGTAATGTAGTCGTTCACCGTATCCGGGTCAGCAATATTAGGTAAACTGAGTTTTATAAGTTCCTGTTCGGCTTGAGCGAACAACTTATTTAGCCCATTATCAAAATCTTCATCATTACTTAATTCAAAACAATCGTGGATTCTTTCGTCGATCAGGTAAAGAACTCCGCCCAGGCGAAAAACTACTTCCGGAGTCTTTCTTAGCGCAAGCTTGGGCGATTCATTTTCGCATAGGAAAATAAAAAGGTATTTACTGGCCTTATCGCAATTCAGATACAAACAAGTTAATACATCAACAGAGACTTCTCGGAAGGCCGACATATAATTAACTATAATATCATATAGAGAATGCCCCAGTTTTTGCGATTCTTCCGTGCCCTCTGGCGATGACTCAAGAGTAGGGGATCCTTCTGTACCCTTTGTGAGTCTATAGGCATTATTTAAAAGATCATCAAATAGTACATGGGTCGTTTGCAAAATTACATCCGCACTTAACATATTCTGTTCATTAACCAGTGCATGCAGCGGGTAATTATGTTTTTCCGCCAATGCGTCGCTAACAAACCGCCATGTATCGGCTAGTTCAGTAGCGGCTGCTTTTGATACTGCTTTGGCGAGGTTTTTTGTGTCATCGCAATAGCGCGATGGGAGGATTTGGGAAAATACTCCAGACAAAAGTGGAACTAATTCATCCGAAGCCAACATAGAAGGTGGTATGCGATAATTCTCAATATTCTTCATTATTGCTTTAGCCAAATCATTTCTAAAGACTTTTAGTTTATCACTAATGCGCGCTTCAGTTTTCTCTATAATCGCGCTGGCGTCTCTATGAGAAATTCCCAGCAGAACATCCTGTAGATTTATATCATTGACTACGCATAATACGCTTAATCTATTAGCTAAATAAGCCACTACCGCTTCGACAAGCTTTTTTGCCCGCTTAGTGGGGAATTTATAGCCGGCATAATGCAATGCTTCGTGCACAATTGAGTATGCCGCCGCCCCGGGGCGAAAAAGCGCCCGCTCAGTTAAACGCAACTGCAATAGCTTATGAGTGGTAGTCTTATCGCTGTTTTCGTTATAATATACAGGAGCAATGTGTTTGAACAATCTTTTTGCCCTGGTATTCATAGCCCCGCCGCAAGAGACAAAAAAGCTACAGGTTGACTCAGGCAAATAATTTTCATCTTGTAAAAGCTCTATTAAAACTTGTAAAAACCTGCTGTATGATAAAATGAGTTTAGTCGCGGAACCAATAGCCGGATGCAGCATGGTTCGCCCTTCTATATACTGTCTATCCGCGCGGGAGAAGTCTATCAGCAATTCATTAAGCTCATGTCTAAAGTACTCTATATTAGTGTCGCTATTGCCTATCATGTTACCTATTATCTTATAATCTTTTCTATCAAGTTCTTGTCCTCGATGCATTTTATTTTCCAAATCTTGTTTTAACCCTTCCAACTCTTGTTTAGCATTTACTATATTAATCGCAAAAGATTCCATTACCGGATTCAGCATGCAGCAAATGTCGTATGAATGGTCAGATTGAGCTAAATCCGTATAAAGTTCCAGTGTATGCTTTAAGCCTCTGCGCATATGAGTAGATTTTTCAGTATTATTGGTTTTTAAAATATTTGTTAGTATGCTATTTCGAATCTCACAGTATTGGCCAACTTCTTGTAACAGCGATGTAAGAGTTTTCTTTAACATGTCGCCTTGTTTTTGTTGTCTTGCCCGTTGTTTTGTTATAACACTTTTATCTATATTAGTAAATAGAGCTTCGTTTTGAGGTAGCCTGCGCATGGATGATCTGGTTGCGGCAATATACTTTTCGTAAAACTTGTTTCCTGGTTTTAGGCCTCCTTTAATATATTCATCCAGGTAATAAAAGGGTCGCTCGTTAGGGGATATCAATGCGTCGGAATTTCCATACATTTGGGCTAAAAAATTGCCATACTGCAAAGTGCTATTGTCTGAGGAAATCACTAGTTCAGATATTTCCGCTACCTCCGGCAAGTGTTTATCAATCTTATTAAGATACTCCGTATTATTAGCATGTTTTTCTCTAATTGATTTTCGTAATTCTTCATAAAATCCGGCGGCGTTCATTCCAGGTTTTAAAATAAAACGTACAGACAACCTCATATGTTCCATATCATTATTCAGGTTAGGGTACTTAGCATTATCATAATTGCTTTCAATGCCGCAAATCGCATATGAAGTAGATAGTATAAAACTATCATCGTTAAAGGGCCGCATACGCAAAGCGGCAATTAAATCTGAAGCTAAATCTAATCGTGAGGTTCGGAAAATAATAACCATGTCGCCAAAACCGGTGGAATAATAGGTGGCGCAGTGGAGCCTTTTCATATAATTATCTGATTTATCAGCCCACAGAAATTTACCGCATCTCAACAACTCTTTTTGCAAAAACTTATTTAACATAACCGGTTCTGGTCTAAATCCCTTGTAATTACTCTCCACAACAGCTTGTGAAAAACTAATCAAAGCCACCGCAATAAAAGGCCCGCTAGGAGCGGCGTCATTTGCAGGATAATTAGCTGTAGCGGTAGAGTTTTCCCTGTAATCAAATAGCCCTTGTTCATTTTGCACATCTAAGTCTAACGGCCTTACCAATTTTAAAGGAAATTCTTCATGATAATCGGTAATATTCGCTAAATCTTCATTCACATTATCCTTTTGCAGATCAAAACCGCTCCATTCATTTACAGTATCGATACTAAGATAATCGTAGTACCCCCACATAAAGAAGCTGTTATTATTGTGTGGCTGAGAATTATTATTAGCGTTGTTATGTTGGCGCTTTTTCAGCCAAAGGATCAATCCGTTTACGTTATAGTTATTGGTCATAATTATTTACCGCCAGTCTTGTATAATTGGGCTATAAACAGAATTACTGCAAATACTATTAATAATTATACACAAATTCATTCTATTTACAAGAGCTATTTTTTATCTTTTCCGATAATTGTTACACCATATATCCGTAAGCGTTAGGGAGCGGGAGCTGCGGCCTTTGAGGTTGGCATAGTTATGGGATTGCAGCAGATACACAGCTATCGGTTTGGCGGGCTTTACGATTTCGCGGGACAAATAAGGACGCTTAATATAGCCAAAGGCGGCTTTCAGTTCGCTAAGGCGAGGAAATCGCCGAAAAGTACATCGATACGCAGGGCAAACCGAGGGATTCTGCAAAGTTTTCTATGATAGATGACTTGCCGATTCACGGTGCGCCCCAGATAAATACAGGGCGCACCGTGGCTACGTTCAAAAGAAATCAAGTAACGCTTTTTGATTTACTGTTATTAAATATTCATATACCTTTCCTTATAAATTCCATCCCAGAATAGGTTCTCACAGGATTGCCACGCTCTAATAGCTCATGCTGCATCCACATAGTTTGTTTCATGAGGTTTTCGTCTTCAAAATTCTGCTTCGCGATTATTTCACTCAATCGGTTGATGGCGATTTTTTTGTTTATATGCTGCGTTCTCGCTTCGGTTACCGTTACGCTTAGACCTGTCGGAATGTGTGTAGCTCGAACTCCTGTTTCGACCTTATTTACGTTTTGTCCGCCTTTGCCGCCGCAATGAAAGGTTTGAAACTGTATTACATCCTCAGAAAAATCTGTTGTTGACGGTTTCTCATCGAATGAATCAACGCTGATAAACCAGTTTTTCCTTTTATGTTTTGGTCTGAACGGACTTTGAACAATCCATTTTATTGTTCCCAATAAATGAGATGCATCTTGATTAGTTGAAACAGCGACCGATCTGTAACACCCTGCGTATTTGGTTTTGGTCTCATTAATGATTTTCATGTCGGGAATTTCGCTTTTTAGAACTTCCAAAAACTTTCCCACGGCAAGCTCGCATTCCGCCGGGCCGTTTCCTGATGAAATTTGTAATATCATACCCTCACCCCTTATATGTCAGCACTGGCTTGAGTGTTGCGATTACTTTAATTAAATTATAATCAAGCAGGCAGTTGACTACGGTATCAATGTTTTTATATGCTTCGGGCGCTTCCTCAAATAGCAGATCGGTATCGTGGCATACGGCACGACCCTTATACTTATTTTGCCTGATGGTGTCCCTGTCATACTTATCTCTGATACGTGATTTGCACAGGCTTCTCGCCCATTTTCGCCCGGCTCCGTGTGATATGGAAAACGCGGTATGCTTTGTATTTTCGGTTGGCTTAACAATATAGGTAAGCGACCCGCGCGAGCCCGGAATCACAACCGGGCCGTTTTCCGTGGAAACAGAGCCTTTGCGGTGGATAAATACCTCTTCACGCTGTTCCAAAAAGTTGTGGCTACAATCGATTATTTTTCGCAAATCGGGGGAATAACCTAAATAATCAACCAGCTTATTCGCTACAATATCACGATTCCGCTTTGCCCATTTTAGCGCGTCGTCATGCTTTTCGATATATGCGCTCGCACCGTCTCCTTCGTATCCAATTTCTCTGAACTCTGATATAATACTGTGTCCGTATCCCCGCGAGCCACTGTGAATCAGCATATGAACCATGCTCTCGTCTATGTTCAGCGCCTCAAATTCCTGTGTGTCGGCAATATCGTTTATCAGTTGAAATTCCGCGAAATGATTCCCGCTGCCTATCGTTCCTAAGTCATATATAGGACTTGGTTCATCGTATGGGTTGATTGTTTCAATGTCGGCTAGCTTCCTGATATGGTTGAGCCTCATGACCCAACGGTCAAGCTTCAGTTTTCTTTTTTCAATATCGGTTGAGTAAAGGCTCATGCCGCAGCCGATGTCATTCCCGATGATATGGGGATAAATTTTATTTTCTGTTATCAGCGCAAGCCCAATGGGTGTTTTTCCCGCGTGCAGGTCAGGCAGACCAACTACCTGTATTACATTATCCAAGTTTGCCAGAGCGTCAAGTTGCGTTATTGCCGTATACTCCAGCCAGTTTTTTTTACTTGTAATAATTGTGGTTTTTTTATTCATTAATTCTCCTTTTATATTAAAATTCACACAAAAAAGCTACGACACCCTAATGCCGTAGTAAGCATTTTGTAAATTTGGCAACAAAAAAACACGATACTCCATCGCGCCACAATTTGCAAAACTATTTGGCTTATGGTTGTCTAAAATATACTATATTAAATTCACCTTCAAAGTTTCAGTTCCCAGCATACGATACCACTCCTTACAAAGTTTTTTTAGTTTACGGAAACAATATAGCATGAAATTTTTAAAATGTCAACACTTTTTTATTAGTCACTTACCCTGCGCTACTGCTTAAGCCCTGTTATAAATAGCTTTTTGTTCTGCCTCTAATTCAGTTTTGGGGAAACTCAAAAACACATATAATTGACAGGCCGTGGTTGCCTGTGTTATATTATTGATACGGTTGAAGGGAGTGTATTAATGTCGGTCGCTCTGTAAGTTTTCGGTAACGCGCACGCAAAGCAAGCAGTTTTACTGCTGTTATTTGTGTTGCCATAACTGCCTTACAGATCGAAGACGCTCCGTATATTACGGCCTATTTGTAACGCAGTGGCATACTGCGTTTTTTCTTTCTGTAAGGCTAGTACAATAGGAAAGGAATAGGAAAATGAAAAAATATTCGTTAACTTCCAAATATGATGCAAGCTGGATCGAACAAAACTGGATGGGCCCTAACCCACTGTGGCTTGCCGAAGATCTTTGTGAGCAGTTGGATTTGCGCCCCGGCATGAAAGTGCTGGACATGGGCTGCGGCAAAGGGATCACCAGCGTATTTTTGGCCCAGGAATACGGCGTGAATGTTTTCGCCAACGATTTGTGGATCAGCGCCACAGATAATTTGCGCCGCTTTGAAGAGGCGGGGGTCGCCGACAAAGTATTTCCTATACA
>WRKD01000187.1 GCA_009778255.1 Bacillota bacterium | reverse complement strand
GCGGCGCGAAGGCCGCAATGACGAGAAAATGATAGTTGCGCTAATTTGGCAGAGTTGTAAAGCTAGTTTTTAGAGGCGCCCTATAATAAAACCCTCGTAGTCTGATTTAAAGGCGCCGCTAAATACCCATTCATCACCATCTTCGCTGCCCTTTTTCCGCCTAGACTGCGTTGTCGTCGCTTCACGTAGCTTTAGGCTACGTTTCAGCTCCTCTGCCTTGCTAGGCGAAAAAATTACTAGTGAATCTGGCAATTCGGAGTTAATCGAGGCGCCCTTAATAAGTTTATTCAGTAACATTATATAGCCCAAATTAAGTAGAGATTACAAAGATTAATATTAATTATAATTTTATACACAAAAACTGGTTTTTAATATATTTTGAAGAATTTAAGTGCCACCATTAACACTATAATGGCATCTTTTATCAGTTTTTGGGTTCGAGATATAGTTTGAAGTAATACTACGAGATTAAAAGTTTCTCATTTTTTGACATAATATATTCAAATTATTATCATATATTAGGTTAACAATATGGTGAAATTTTCTCCAATTACAACATCAAAGATTGGTAGAAAATTGCGCGTCATAACCATTTTAAACTACGAAAGAGCTTATTTTAGCTGGCGTTTTATTAATTATTAATTCATTATAAATTAAATTGTAAATATATAAATAAATTCTATATTTTTAGAAGGAATATTCTACATAACGGAGTATTGTTGTTATATGTGCAATGATAGCAATAGTCCGTTGAAATATGCTTTCTTTATAAACGTACTTTGTTAATCGTATCTAAAGTATTAAAGTCTCTACAGATAAATTGTATTAGGTTAATATTTGGCTAATTCCTTTAGATAGCACATGTTTTTTGAACCAGTACTGTTATTGCCATGGAAGGAGGTGGAAGAATTTAGTTCCGTTTTCCAAGGAAATAGTACGTCAAAAAGAATTTAATTGAGGAGGATTTTGCAATGAAAAAGAAATATTTAACAATTCTCCTGGTCGTGGTAATGACCCTTTCTCTTGTACCAATTATAGCTTCTGCTGCTCCTATAGGGTCTGCCGATGATCTAACGACTATCAATTATAACTTATTAGTCACAGCAGATGAAGTTCAAGCTTGGCATGAAGCTAAGGCTACGTTTGGCCCAACAGATTCTGGCGGACCCGGCTGGCAAAAGTATTATAACTTTCTCACTTCTGCCTTTGAAGCAAAAGGTGATCTCGTCAACAAGCTGGAGCATAGTTTTCAATACGACCTGTTTACTATAGAAGACTGGATTCCGGGAACACCTGAGCAACAATACGCGCAACACCAGTCAGTATTAGGTTTAACTCTTGACCCTGAGGGGGATAAGGTGAGTATACCAGTAGCAAGCTTTACCATGAATTGTGTACCTATGGTTGGTGGGCATGATTATACTACAGCTGAAATGATATATTGGGATTCTTCAAATCGCACAGCACCACCAGCCGGTTATGCTGCAGGTAAAATACTTGTTGTTGAAACCCAGCCATATGCAAATCCATCAACTTGGGGTACATCATTTTGGGATAGTTACACGTTGACAGACTATGAATACCGAACTGGCCCTGGTCCTTTTCCGAATCTGTATGAAGCTGTTGACCCTGCGGTTGATAATTCATGGCATACTCGCTGGGAATTCACAGATGAAACAACACTTCGCACTTGGGCTATAAACAGTGGTGCAGTCGGAATGATCATAGTATCAGATTTACCATGGGATACAGCTTATGGGTTACATCAACGCACCAGTAATTATAATGTTCCCTCGCTCTTTCTTGATTATGTTAATGGACAAAATGTCCTCAACTATATAAAGACTAATCCAAATAAAAAAGCAACAATAAAACTGATTGCTCATTATGAAAGAGTAACAACGAAAAACGTTATTTATTTCCTGCCGGGTGTCAACTATGGCACAGATGCTGATGAAATGATTTGCGTATGCACACATACTGATTCTATGGCTTTAACACAAGAAAATGGCGCATTAGGCGTACTGGCTCTATATAAATACTTTTCAAATATTCCACAATCGGATCGCCCTAAAACCTTGCTTATTTATATTGATAACCGTCACTTCATGACTGGCGGAGAAGCCGCTTTCCCAAATGACGATCTCTTTGCCATTTATCCTGAATTGATAGGTAAATGCGTAGCCTCGATAAGTTTGGAGCATATGGGGCAACTCGAAGGTGCTGATAGATGGGTAGATGGCAAGTTTGTCGAAGAAAAAACTGGTCTTCATGTATACTCCTTTATTGGTGTGCCAAGCAACGAATCAATCATCAGTACTGTTAAAAAAGCTGTTGACGCTGCCGGACTACCACGTGCTGATGTTAAATGCAATTCTCGTCCCGGAAGCACTGTTGGTGGGTATCAAATGAGCGTCAAGAGTATGTCTAATAATTTTAGAACCGCTGGCACTGCTCTTGGTAAACCATATGTAAATCTTGCAGGCAATTGGCCCGGATCGCATACACAAATATTCGCTAGCCTTAGCTGGTTTGACGCGAAACATTTTGTTAAACAAGTAGCGGTAATGTCCCAATTAACTGGTTACTTTATGACAGCAGACTTTAGAGAAGCAAATTTATTCTGGGGTCAAACAAAAGATGCAATACGGAACCTTGCGGCAACAGCTGTAACTACTGAAGATAAAAATGCATTAATGAATCAATGTGATGTGATTTTCGACGATGTCGTAGCCGGAAACTATGTAAATGCTTTTAATAAATTGCAAATTCTGCTAGACGATGTAGAAAATTGCGTTGCAAATGGTACAGCTAAGAATAATATACGCAACTATATTAATAGATCCGCAGCTCTCCTAGGAGTTGAACCTTCTATATCACTTAGCGGCGATGCTGTAATTACCGGAGGTGAAGTAGCCAGATATGCGGTAAATGTTAATGGCGTTCGCAATTTAAGCACGGCTACAATTTGGTTCGAAGCATCAAATCCTTATCTTACCGGTAAAGCGTTTAACGGACTTAATGGTTTTAGTCTCTTGGGCGGAGTTAACTGGACGCAGGGCGGCAACAGGTGGACGGGCCGCGCCACCTTTATTAATATGGAAGGTGGTATAACAGCGGATAAACCCATTGAGCTTTGTGAACTGCTCTTCTCTACATCGCAAGAATATCTTGGCGTCACAGAAGTGAAACTCACTCAATTCCAATTGAGCGGCTTTAATGACGCTGGTGAAGCTATCTTTATTGACGCAGATTTAACTAATAATGTTGTACAAACAGTAATTGAAAAGCAAGTAGATAAATTTGATGTTAACAGAGATGGAAAAGTTGACCAACTTGACCTTACTACTGCGTTGTTGTATTATGGGGCTGAGCAAGGTGATCCAAACTGGGATATCGCTAAAAGGGGCGATGTTAATGGCGACGGTTGTGTCGATACCGAAGACTTGATTATGATTCTTAACCATATAGTTTGGTAATTTTGTTATTTTCACACGAACAGCAGTTATTCCCCACATCAAAATAGTGGGGAATAACTGCTACAAATTGTCATTATAATATAAATAATATTTTTTTAAAAAGGCGGGGGTTACTTTGCGTAGATCGTTTTATACTATTATATCAGTCTATCTATTAATGCTTATTATATTCTTTGCAGGGTGCAATACAAACCAAAAAGTAATAATCAGCGAAAATCAAGTAAAAATCCCTTTAATTGTTGATGTATCACACCCAATAGCTGGAGCGGACATTTCTTTTGAGAATACAAGCGGATTAGTATTTACTAATTATGAACCATCAGATGCCATAAGGCAAGCATCATTCACACCAATTGTAGAAAAGAATGGCAAAACAAGATTGGGTTTTTATTCTATAGACAACATATTCTTGCCAACAAATTCAAAATTGGATATGGGTTATCTTATATTTGAATATAGTGGTGGTAAGCAATCTGTTACTCTAACAGAAATTAAACTTATTGAAGTGGTAGATAAAGATACAACAAATAGTGAAATTCTCATAACAAAGATAGTTAATATAGACGGTAATAATAATAGCTATATATGGATAATAGCAGCAGCTATTTTGGTTATGTTAATTGCTATTTCAATTATTATCATAAATAGAAAGAAACTGACTAATGGTCTAACAAAAGAACTTGATTCTGAACTGGACTCTGAATTTGATTCTGAACTGGACTCTGAATTTGATTCTGAACTGGACTCTGAATTTGATTCTGAACTGGATTCTGAACTGGTCTCTGAACTTGATTCTGAAAAAGAAGACTAGTAGCTTAAATTTAATTTCATTATCTATTTTTAGAAAGGGGAAGCATTAGTTTGAATTATAAAAAAAGCAATTTTTTAATCAGAAAAGTACATTCTTTGCTAGCTATTATTCCTATGGGTCTATTTATTATACTTCATATAACATTGAACAGTAGCGTTTTTTATGGTGGAATTACTGCATACAAAACAGTTATTAATGTAATGCAAAATATTCCATTAATAACTGAAGCAGAAATTATTATTATAGCTATACCTATCATATTTCATGCTATTTATGGTCTTTGGATCGTTTACCTAGCAAAAAATAATGTATTAACTTATACGTATTATAGAAATTGGGCTTTCTACCTACAAAGAATTACAGCTGTTATAACTTTGATTTATTTATTATTTCATGTTGCTATACTGCGTTTTTTAAATCACGACGCTTCTGTGATTATTTCTGTACTTAATAGAACTCTTCAAAATCCATTATTTTTTATTCTTTATGTTATTGGCGTGCTTTCTGCTATATATCATTTTACCAACGGGATTTTTTCTTTTTTAATTTCTTGGGGCGTTATTGTAAATGATAAATCACAAAAAGTTTTACAATATATTGTGTTGCTATTATTTGTTCTGTTGGGAGGTTTGTCTGTTGGTATTTTGGGCAAAATTACCTATTTTTAAATCAATAAACAAAAGACAGGGAGGTTAATTCTTGAGTAAAGCAAAGATAATCGTGGTAGGTGGCGGTTTATCCGGACTAATGGCTACCATGCAAATAGCGGAAAAAGGCATAAATGTAGACTTGTTATCTTTAGTACCAGTAAAAAGATCTCATTCAGTATGTGCTCAAGGCGGGATCAATGCTGCTTTAGATACAAAAGGAGAAGGCGATTCTACATGGGAGCATTTTGATGATACCATATACGGTGGAGATTTTCTTGCAAATCAATCCTCAGTCAAAAAAATGTGTGAAGCTGCGCCTGGGTTAATCTACACAATGGATCGTATGGGAGTAATGTTTAGTAGAACTGTTGAGGGTTTAATTGATTTGAGAAATTTTGGCGGTCAAAAGAATAAGCGTACTGCTTTTGCTGGAGCAACTACAGGTGCTCAATTAGAATATTGCTGTGATGAACAAGTAAGAAAACATGAAGCTTCGGGATTAGTTAAAAAATTCGAAGGTTGGGAATTTTTATCCGCTATTATTGATGAGCAAGGGATCTGTCGTGGCTGTATAGCACAAAATTTAGTAACCATGGAAATACATCCTTTTAAGGGAGATGCGGTTATTCTGGCAACTGGTGGCGGGGGTATGATCTATGCAAAGAGTACCACTTCAACCATTTGCACAGGAAGTGCAGCCGGAGCGATTTTTCAGCAAGGAGCTTATTTGGCAAATATGGAATTTGTTCAGATTCACCCTACTGCAATGTTGGGTGATGATAAAACGCGGTTGATGTCCGAATCTGCTCGTGGAGATGGTGGACGAATTTGGACATATAAAGACGGAAAACCTTGGTATTTTTTAGAAGAAATGTATCCAGCCTATGGCAATCTTGTACCCCGAGATATTGCATCTCGCGCTATATACAATGTTTGTGTAGAAATGGGTTTAGGTATTGATGGAGAAAACCAGGTATATTTAGATCTAACTCATTTGCCAACAGAATTCTTAGATCGCCGCTTGGGTGGTATTATAGAAATTTATGAAAAATTTAACGGTGATGATCCACGTAAAGTACCAATGAAAATATTCCCGGGCATTCACTATTTCATGGGCGGTATTCATGTGAACGAGAATCATATGACCTGCATTCCAGGTTTATTTGCCTCGGGAGAATGTGACTATATGTATCATGGCGCTAACCGTCTAGGGGCTAATTCTTTACTTTCTGCATTATATAGTGGAACAATTTCGGGACCTGCTGCAATAAAGCATATTAATGGATTGAATAAGCTGTCGAATGAATTGGAAAATAAGTGTTTTGATCAGGAATTGCACCGTCAAATAGAATATAATGAAAAAATTGTTAGGATGAATGGCAAGGAAAATCCATATAATCTACATGAAGAACTTGGAGAGAAAATGCGAGCGAATGTAGGTGTTGTACGTAATAATAAAGATTTACAAGCCAATGAGTGCTTTATAAGAGAAATAAAAGAACGCTGGAATAATATTAATATGGTTGATTGTCTTGGGTATAGTAATCAAGTTATTTCCTTTACTAAAGAATTAAAAAATATGATTGAAATGGCGCATGCGATAACAATTGGCGCCCTAATTCGCAACGAGAGCCGGGGCAGCCATTACAAAACAGATTTTCCTGAAAGAAATGATGATGAGTTTTTGAGGACATCAAAATCTCGTTATACCCAAAACGGGCCGATGATTGAATGGGAGGAAGTAGACATATCAATAATTAATCCTCGAAAAAGGTCATATGGAGAGGATAAGGAGGCTGCCCAAAATGGAGAATAGACATATCAAGCTAAAAATCAAGCGACAAGACAGTCCCGATTCCTTGCCTTGGTGGGAAGAGTTCTGTATCCCCTATAAGCCAAATATGAATATAGTATCTGTTTTAATGGAAATAAGGAAAAACCCGGTTAACTCTAAAGGAGAGAAAACTAATCCGGTAGTTTGGGAATGCAATTGCCTTGAGGAAGTCTGTGGTGCTTGTAGCATGTTGATTAATGGGATTCCCAAGCAGGCTTGTGCTTCTTTAATTGATAAAATCTATGAAAAAACCGGATTTGAAAAAAAAATTGTTTTAGAACCATTAAAAAAGTTTCCTGTTATTCGAGATCTAACTATTGATAGGCATTCAATGTTCGATAACTTAAAACGAATAAAAGCTTGGGTATCAGTTGATGGTAGTTTTGCTATTGGACGTGGTCCACGATTTGCAGAGCGAGAACAAAAATGGGCATATGTTATTTCTCGTTGTATGACTTGTGGATGTTGTCAAGAAGCGTGTCCAAATGTCAATCCAAAATCTAATTTTATCGGTCCGTCGGCCATTGCCCAAGTAAGGCTTTTTAATACTCACCCAATTGGCGCTATGCATAAAGAAATTAGATTAAACGCATTAATGAGTAACGGAGGAATTCAAGAATGCGGAAATGCTCAGAATTGCCGCAAGGTGTGTCCAAAAGAAATACCTTTAACAACCCATATTGCTGCTCTGAATAGAGATACTGTAAAATATAGTATTTGGCGGTGGTTTTCTGAATAAGCAACTTTACTTTTCTGAATATATTCAACTTTTTAATGGTATCTTCTTTTAGGGAGGTTACTGTAATGTTAAAAAAAATTCTTACTATTCTTTTAGCCGCGATAATGCTATTAACTATTATACCAATGACGGCTCTTTCTTCTTATCAATCTATGCCCATAGATAATACTATGTACAAAACAAATATTAATGATTATATTTATAATAAATTAATTGAATATGGCGCCGTTGATTTCATTGAGCATAAATGCATCTATGATATGCAAATAAATACTTTAAACCTGCTTGATGAAGAGCAACTAGCATTAATTGATTCCCATAATATTATTTGCTTCCTTCCGGGTAAATATTATAAAACAGATCAGGATGATTTTATTATGTTAAGTACATGTAGTAATTCTCAAGATACTCCTCAAGACAATGGCGTGTTAGGCATATTAGGTGTGCTAAAATACTTTTCTCAAATTCCGCAGTCGCAGAGATTGCGTACAATTATTATAAACATAGATGGCTATTACTTAGAAGAAAGCAATAATTCATTATGGTTGCATGAAGAGGATATTTTTAATATATATGCGGAACTGGAATCCACAGTCTTAGATCAAATTGCCTATGATTATATTAATCAACATGAAATTTTGGAACAAAATTCTATAGATTTTATTTACAACTGGATAATTAATCAAATCCAAAATCTAACTACGGATGATCTTACTACAGATGATGATATTGCAGATGATATTACTGCTGATGGTCTTACTGCTGATGGTCTTACTGCTGATAGTCTTACTGCTGATAGTCTTATTGCTGATGATACTACTGTTGATGACACTACTACTGATGGTATTACTACAGATAATATTGTATATGAAAACCAAATTGACTTTAATAATACAACTTGGGTTGAATCAATAAATTTAAGTTTTGTGGATACAGAATTTCTCGACTCTTTTGATGTTAATAGTGAAAACGTTAGAAATGATTCATCAAGTATAATGCTCGAAATTCCTTTTATTCTACCGCAAGATGATATTTTTACCGCAAATGAAAAACTTATACAAATTTATAATGGCATCAGTGAAGTTAATGATATAAATATTAATGAAATCAATAATGTCTATATCAATGGGAACGCTTACATAACACAGACATCAATGAAGACAACTAACAAATACGACGTAAACAATGATGGAAATATTGATCAACTTGATATTACTACTATATTATTAAACTATGGAGGTGATGAATCAGATGACAATTGGGAAACTATTGTAAATAATGATGTAAACGAAGATGGGCGAATAGATATTGAAGATATAATTCTAAGCTTTAATCATATTTTATGGGAGTAAGAAATAAGATAATTTTTTATGATACGTTTATGATTTTATTTTTCCTATTATTATACGTTTTTACATAAATGACTCAAATACTACACAATTTTCACATATAAATTATTAAAACAACAAATAATATTATATTTTTAGAAGGAATATATGCAAATTTAGCGTATAATTATTATGTGAATTAAGTTTAATCTGGGCATTTAAAGCAGAAAACAATATTAAAACAATTATAGCTCAGATTGACTTTGTTGGCTCTATGTTAAAGGCTGTAGCTTCAAGAAACCGTACCAGGTGGTTTGTGTTAAGACAGCACACATTATTTATGAATGATGTGACTGATATGGAGGGGGTGACAGAAAAAATTATATTCCCCATGAGAATAAAATGTATCTTTTAAAAATTTCCATTTTTTCAAAGTATTCTAGTAGATTTTTATACAAAATACTATATTATTTGGGGTGGTATAATGAACAGGTTTGTTAAATTAGCAATATGCTTCGGTGCAGGCATAGCTGTTTATCTTCTCGGTATGGCTATAATAGATTTCTCACCATCGGTTCAAACTGTAGATAAAATACCGCAACTTACTGCGCAGGCGTGGCTATTCTTATCTATTTTCTTGGGTGTCATTATCGGATTGATTCTTGAGCCAATTCCCCCTGCTTTAATGGGTTTAGTTGGCATAGCCATAGCTGTATTCTTCCGTGTTGGCGCCGCTTATCCTGCTACAATGAATCCTGGAGACGCTATTAGTTTTACTACTATAAGCAATAGTGCAGCAGTTACATGGGGTTTATCTGGCTTCGCTGATAGCACCGTATGGCTAATATTTGCTGCATTTGCTATTGGGCTAGGTTATCTTAAATCTGGATTGGGCCATCGTATTGCAATGTTGTTAGTCAGTAAACTAGGCAAGTCAACACTTGGCCTAGGCTATGCCATTGCATTAACCGATGGAGTATTAGCTCCATTTATTCCATCCAATACGGCACGTTCTGGTGGTGTTGTTTACCCAATAGTTTCGTCAATACCTGGCATGTTTGACTCAAGTGCTGAAAAGGATCGTCGTAAGATTGGCTCATATGTAATGTGGGTGGCACTTGCTTCTACTTGTGTTACATCTTCAATGTTTATGACTGGTCTTGCCCCAAACGCGCTAGCTTTATCTACAACAAACTCTCCGATTACCTGGCTAGGCTGGCTAATTGCCTTTTTACCTGCTGGGATAATCCTGTTTTTGCTAACGCCGTTTTTATCTTATAAGTTGTATCCACCGGAAATCAAGGGTTCACCTGAAATTGTATCATGGGCCAAGACTGAGGCTCGCAAACTGGGACCCATTTCAGACAGAGAAAAATGGATGCTGGCTATATCATTATTTGCCCTATTATTCTGGATACTTTCATCAATAAAATCTATAGCTTCAATCTGGCCACTAGCGCTTAACGCTACTACAACAGCTTTACTGGCAATTGTATTTATGATGGCAACCAAAGTCATTACATGGGAAGACTTTTTGGGCAACAAACCAGCTTGGAATGTACTGATGTGGTTTGGTACCCTGGTTGCGCTGGCTAGCGGTTTAAGGAACGTTGGTTTTCTTGATTGGCTAGGTAATTTACTTAAGCTGCATCTTAATGGTGTATCGCCAATGTTCGCTATATTTGCACTTGTATTATCATTCTGGTTCTTACATTACTTTTTTGCATCTACAACTGCCCATGTAACAGCATTAATGGCATTGTATCTTGTAATTATTCAAGCTGTGTTCATTGATGATCCAGCAAAAATATTCCTTGTTACAGTTTTATTGATGCTAGAACTGGGTATAATGGGTATAATATCACCATATGGCACCGGTCCCTCGCCAGTATACTTTGGATCTGGGTATATCAAAAGTGGCGAGTTTTGGAAATTGGGAACTATTTT
This sequence comes from Bacillota bacterium, assembly GCA_009778255.1. Classification (GTDB taxonomy): domain Bacteria; phylum Bacillota; class Dehalobacteriia; order UBA4068; family UBA4068; genus WRKD01. Next base: position 4,376 of record WRKD01000187.1, on the reverse strand, counting down.
TGGGTTTGTTAACCTTATAGTTTTCTTAGCAGTCGAAATACCGTGGGTACTCTTTGTAGTAAATAATGTAATTTCACCATAATTATTATTTTTAAAGAAAACACTTAAAATGATTTTTCATAAAAATCGATAACATGAAGTAGCAACTTGTGTTTTTCTGAGAGCAACCTATATCCTTCAATGGATGAATGGCTTGGGCTTTTTAACCAGGCCATTCATCCATTTTAGTTAACAAAAACAGAAAAATGTCATTTAATGATTGCAGGAATTCGAAAAAAATGATGTGCTATCTATGGCAGCATAGTACCGGTTTGATTGAAACGCTCATGCCAAGAAAAGGCCTCCTGTAAAATATGTGGCGTATGGCAAGCCCAAGTTTTTGCCGCTTTCAGGGAACGTTGATAATAATCCAGCAAAAGCGGCCGGTAATTTGGATGCGCACATTGATTAATTATATGCAAAGCCCTTTCCCGAGGCGAAGTATTGCGTAGATCAGCTAAGCCTTGCTCGGTCACAACTACATATACATCATGTTCCGGATGATCCACATGAGAGCACATAGGCACGATCGAAGAAATATTTCCCCCTTTAGCCGTGGAAGTCGTCATGAAAATAGATAGATACGCACTACGTGCAAAATCACCAGATCCGCCAATACCGTTCATCAAACGGGTGCCCATGATATGCGTGGAATTAACATTACCATAAATATCCACTTCAATTGCCGTGTTCATGGCTATAACACCCAAGCGTCGCGCCGTTTCTGGGTTATTACTGATTTCCTGTGGGCGTAGGATTATACGTTGACGATAAAAATCGATGTTCTCATAGAGCTTTTTTAAGTATTCGGCTGAAAGTGTGAGGGATGTCCCGGAAGCTACTATAAATTTACCACTATCCAGTAAATCGAAAGCAGCGTCCTGTATCACTTCCGAAAAAAATTTTAGATTTTCAAATTCGGAATGAGCCAAATTAGAAAGCACTGCATTGGCCACGCTCCCCACTCCGGATTGCAGCGGTAGCAAGCCTTTCGGCAAACGGCCGGCCTGCACTTCTCGTTTGAAAAAATCTATTATATGTCCGGCAATCTCTTGGGTAGTATCATCTGGCACATTTAAAGAACGCACCTCATCTGGAATATTGCAGATCACAATGCCTGCAATTTTCTCAGGACCACAAGGAATAAACGGCGTACCAATACGGTCAGTAACACGCTTCAGTGGAATAGGAAGGCAGTTCGGTGGTTTTTCCGGTATATAGATATCGTGCATCCCCTCCAATGCCAGAGGTTTTGTCATATTCAATTCCACCAGTACTTTTTTTGCTGCTTGTACAAAAGAGGGGCTGGCGCCAACAGAAGTTGTAGGCACAATATGTCCCTCCTCGGTAATTGCGCAAGCTTCCACGATCGCAATATCCATTTGCCCATAAAAGCCATAACGAACATTCTGGGCATGACGGCTTAAGTGTTCATCAAAAAACTCCACACCACCTGGCATGTTCAAAGCCTTGCGCAAAGCTTTGCTGGTTTGATAAGGCGAACGATGCCCAATGACGCCTACTTCTGTTAGCGCATCATCCAACTCAATACCTACCGAAGCTCCAGTCATCAAGGAAATTTTTATTTGCTCACCACTTTCTTTCACCTGCCTTGCCAGCGCTAAAGGGATAGCCTTCGGATAACCAGAAGGTGTAAAGCCAGAAGTTCCCACCAACATGCCATCTTTTATCATGGCTGCTGCTACTTCCGCCGTCATCACTTTGTCTTGCAGTATCGGGCAGCGTATTCTTTCTTGAACACTCATATTGACGCCTCCAAAATCGGGTGATCCAATATATACTTATTCATCTCTTCAAAGCTAATACCAAAATTATATGGTTCCAGTTTTTGCTCATGGCAAAGGCTCTGCGCTTCAAGAGCCGCTTTTACTTTGGCTGGCGTAGCTGGTAGTTCATAAACACGTACCCCAGTGGCGTCATGGATAGCATTTATCACGGCCATATGAGTGGCGCTCTGATACCCTTCGGAGCATCCAGAAGAGCCGTGCGGGCCTTCCTTACGCGGCGTAATATGGAAAATAAATTCCGCATCATCGGGGATATCGGCAATCTGCGGTATGCCACATTGAAGCATGGAGGCATATTTTTTGAAATCCTGCTTATTAGCAGCGCTATAATACTCTGAAAGAGCAAACCCGATGCTATGACTCATGCCGCCATATGCCTGCCCTTCCACTGCCAATAAATTACCCGGCACACCAATATCTGAAATATTCTTTACGCTTAATACCTGTGTATTACCTGTTTGTAAATCAACTTCTACTTCTGCGAGCACTAACAGGTAATTTGCGGCAGGGTTGGGCTGTCCATGACCTGTATCATAATCGATATTAATACTTCCCTGGACGACATAATATCCAAGATACTTTGTCTTCAAACCTTCAGCTTGCATTTCCGAATAAGACCGATAGCTTCCGTCAGGTTTACGCATGGCATCCATCAATTTAGCTGCTGCGTCCAAAGTAGCCCGCCCAACCATATAATGAGATTTACTACCGGAAGCTGGCCCTGTTACGGGTGTCAGCGCTGTATCATTCATCACCAGCCTAATCTGCTCGGGTCGTACATCCAGAGGGCGTAATGCTTCTATGGCATGCGTCAGTGCGCCGATATCAGCCCCTTGACCTTGTGCTTCCCATGAACTATAATGAGTGAACGTGCCATCTTCATTCAAGCCCATAGCCACCTCAGAATAATCATTTGGTAAACCCACATGATACCCGCCCCATACAATCCCTACTCCTCGTCGTTTGCTCTCGGAGCCATGGTTAGTATTGTATTTTTCTACACGATGCCGAGCCTCCAGATAATATGGCCGCATCATATCCATCATTTCTTCCATGGGATACTCGTAATAGGGGTAGCTGTTAACCGTTAGATCGCCAGGTCGTGCAATATTACGATAACGGAACTCAAAGGGATCCATATTCAATTCCTTGGCCATCATATCCATCAACGCTTCTGAACTTGTGTAGGATTGCGGGGAACCGAAACCGCGGTACATGATGCTAAACGAATTATTGCTAAGTCCGGCACGGATTATACCGCGAATGTTGGGCACTTGATAGGGATTACCAATGAAGCGGATAGATTTATCCATCAATTTGTAGCCTGTTTCCGGATACGCTCCATGTTCCAGTAACATATCATATTCAATGGCAAGTATATGCCCTTCTTCATCACTAGCCATGCGGGCATTGGTATACGAGGGGGCACGCTTACCTGTAAAAGCCTGATGCTCGGCATAACTCATGGTCAAGGTCACTGGGGCATCCACGGCTAATGCCGCTACCGCTACTAAAGCGCAACCGGAAGGATCCATGGCGTAGCCAAAACTAGCGCCGGTGGGGTTTTCGATTATACGCACCATATCGTTGGGCAAGCCAATGCCTGTAGCGATTTGATCCTTATTTGCATGTATATTCTGGCTCTTACAATGAATCGTAATGCAGCCAGTTTCATCGATATAGCACTGGTAGGCTTCTGGTTCAATAGTCAGGTGTGGTTCCCGGCTACTATAGAAGCTACCACTAATCACATGCGGTGCACGGGCGAAGATTTCTGCTGTATCCTCGCCCTTCTCCAGCCTGTTCACACAAAATAGATTGGGTGTATCTTCATGAATCGGCTGGGCGCCAGGCGCCAGCGCTTCTAAGGCAGTTGCATAAACTAGCAATTCCTCATAATCCACTTTAACCGCCTGAGCGGCAGCGCGCGCTTGCTCACGTGTATATGCGGCAACTATTGCGACTACATCTCCATAGCGAAAAATCTTCTTATCACATATAATAGGCTTGAAATCACCATTGCTGCTGGCGCGCGGATGGAACTGCGTAATGGTTGCGCAATTTGTACCTTTAACATCTTGCGCCGTTATAACTCTTACTACACCTGGCATTGCAGCTGCCGTGCTGCTATCGATTTTATTAATCTTAGCATGGCAGGTTGGGGGTTGTACTACAGCCAGGTGCAGTGTGCCAGGGGGCATTTTTAAGCTTATATCATCACCAAAATCACAAAGGCCACATACCTTTTCCAGTGCTGTTGGCTTTGCATAGCGTGTACCGTAAATACTGCCGTTTTCCGGAAGCTGGCAAAGTAAAGATTCCACGCAACATTCACCGCGTAATACCGCTGCGGCTGCCATAACGCAATCAATGAGCGGTTTGTAGCCCGTACAGCGACAGATATTATGATGTTTCTGAAACCACTCGCGCACCTCTTCGCGGCTAGGGTTGGGTTTATTATCCAATAAAGCTTTGGCAGAGACAATGAATCCAGGGGTACAGAAACCGCACTGTACCCCGCCATAAGCA
>WRKD01000186.1 GCA_009778255.1 Bacillota bacterium | reverse complement strand
CCTCTAAAGCCGGTGTACTTACCGATACCGCCAATAAACGGCCTCGGCCGGCAGCCACAATTTCCGTTGAAAGACCTAAATCGATGAGCAAGGTGATTTGTTGTTCATTAATTCTTTTTCTAAGCCCCGCCGCCAAAGCCGCAGAAACTATATCCGAGCCTATATCATCATAAGCCGCAGGCATAAGAACTATTTCGGCCTGAGGCATTAAGGAAGCTAAAGGGGTTTCCTGTGTTGGTCTTTTTTGAGGAGAGCGCCATGAAGCAACTACTCCTGTTCTGCTGCCGGGGTATTCTCCCCATAACATTTGTCCTATAGAGGTATTAGCCGCCACCATTATCATACGCACCTGAGCAGGATCCAACCCGGTTTTATCGCTCAGGCGTAAAGTTAAATGCTTTATATCTTCATAAAGCAGGTGTTGCAGTTTTTCCAGACCCTCTTCTTCTTCACGAATAAATTTCAACCTGGCACCCATATCGCCAAGAAGCTCGCATTGACTGCTAACACAGGCAGATATGGTTGGAATAGCTAAAGCCGGCAGAGCGCTCATACCTGCTGCCACCGTGCCGGAACCCAAATCGACCGCCATGGCCAGCCCAACCAATTGTGTTGGGGTATCTGTCAAGTTTTCATTTAGCTGTTCATTTTCTGGCTCGGCTGCAGCTTGCGGCACATAAAAAACCGCGTTTCCCTCTATATTACGCCTGGAAGCTAGCATCCAGCCATCGGTTTGTTCGGTTGGAGAAAAAGATGTCTTTTCCAGCTCTGGTTCAACAGATGAAGATACACTGCCCCTTTCTAAACGAACCGCATCCTGCCCTTTTGTTAAAACCTCATTCAACAATAACAGGTTAAGCAAGTTTTCGCCTTTATGCGCAAAAAGCAGCCTTCCCTCTGGCAATATTTCTATTCTAACTTTCTTGAAAACCTTCATTCCCCACCCAGCTTTTCAATTAGTCATAAAACTATGCCCTATTCTATTAACGCAACTGCCTGACTAGCCATACCTAAACTCTCACCACAAAAACCCAGCCCTTCTGTTGTGGTCGGTTTTATACCTAAAGCCGCCGTTGTCAGCCCTAAAGCCGCTGCTACTTGATAGCGCATTTCATCTACATATGGCGCTAAAATGGGCTTTTCGGCAATGATAACACTATCGATATTAATAATACGCCGGCCTTGTTCACGTAGCATCTTTTCTACCCGGGAGAGTAATAATAAGCTGGATACACCAGCCAGTTTTGCATCCGTGTTGGGGAAAAGCCGGCCGATATCCCCCAAAGCCGCCGCACCTAAAAGCGCATCGGCTATGGCATGGCACAGTACATCGGCATCGCTATGGCCCAATAGGCCAAGTTCGTATGGTATAAGCACGCCACCTAAAACTAAGGGGCGCCCTTTTATCAAGCGATGAACATCATAGCCGATTCCTATGCGCATAATAAAGACCTCAAGTAGAAGAGCAATCAATTTTACCATATCTCAATGATGTGTTTTTTCTCGGCAAAAATGGGCAGCCCACACCAGTGTCAAGTGTCAAGCGTCAAGCGTCAAGCGCTAAGTGTGAAGCGCCAACCTTTTGTTTATTATTTCTTCCGCCAGCAAAAAATCTTCCCGATACGTTAGTTTTAAGTTCGCAGATTCCGCCCACACAAAAGAACAGGAATAACCGGCTTCGATTACTAAAGTTGCATCGTCGGTAGCATCTTTAAGCTTTGCCTCATTCGCCGCAGCATAGGCGGAAAAAAGCCAGTCGGCGCGAAAAACCTGCGGTGTTTGTGCGGCCAGTAAATCTGAACGTGGTATTACTACACCGCATTTACCTTCCACATGATAGCGTATAGTGTCATTTAGGGGCGCGGCCAGAATAGCCGCGCCCTCACGCTTTGCTGCTTCGATAACTCGCCTTATATCATTTTCTGCTGTTAATGGCCGGGCAGCGTCATGTATGGCTATTAGTTGCGAAGAATTTTCTATATTTAATGAACTAAGAACTAAAGCCGTCGATTCTGCGCGATACTCTCCGCCTTCTACAAGTCGCGCTGCAGCCCCATAAGGCGCTAAGACAACAGTAGCGGCCCGCCTATCTTGTGGGCGTACCGCCACCACCATTTCTGTAGCTATGTTTTTCCACATTTCAAGTACATGGGCTAAAACCGGTTGACCGGCCAAAGGAAGCAATGCTTTACTCTTTTTAATACCAACACGACTACTCTCGCCGGCTGCTAATATAATTGCTGTCAAACTCAAAAATCTTTATCCCCCTGTATTTCCATAACTTCGCCGTCTTTACCATACTTGGGGCGAACAAATACCATGCGCCCTGCTGCTGTTTGTAAAATACTGGTTACCACGGAATGTATGCGGCGCCCCATATAACGTTTACCATTTTCAACAACAATCATTGTTCCGTCATCTAAATAAGCGACGCCCTGGCCGACTTCTTTGCCATCTTTAATAATATGAACAACCATTTCCTCGCCTGGCAATACTATAGGCTTAACGGCATTTGAGAGTTCATTTATATTAAGTACTTTCACCCCTTGCAACTGTGCAACTTTATTCAAGTTAAAATCATTGGTTAAAACCACGCCCTTTAAGTCTTGCGCTAACTTTAAAAGCTTGGTATCTACTTCGGAAAGCTGGGGATAATTCTTTTCCGTTATCACGATACGATCGGCAAATTCTCCACGCAAACGATTTAAAACATCTAAACCTCCACGCCCCCGGTTACGTTTTAAACTATCTCCGCTATCGGCAATATGACGCAATTCTTCCAGCACAAAGCCGGCTATTACTAAGTCTCCCTCTAAAAAACCGGTATGATAAATATCGGCAATACGCCCGTCAATGATAACGCTGGTATCTAGAATTTTTGGTGGTATAGCGCTACGGCCTCTATCTCTTATCCGCTCTTTTTTATCTTTTTCTGGCTTTTCTCCTTTTTCGCGGTTGAATAATTGTGAGATATCTAAACTTTTACGATACCCCACCATTAAGCCTATATAACCTAAAAAGATAATACAAATAATAGCCAGATATGGGCCAATAACAGCAACACGAGTCACGGCGGAACCAATAAGGCTGGCAATTATCAACCCCGCAATTAGCCCAAAAACACAACCAATAATATCTGTTGTAGACATATTGGAAAGATGCGCTACCAGCTTTTCTGTACTTTTTTCTAATCCGCGTACCAATATAGGCGCTATCAGTGCGCCAATAATGGCCAATACAATACCGGCAGTAATAGCGGCTGGCACATATCCTTGGGGAAAAACAGCTTGTATCCAAGGGCGTAATAAAGTAATAACCAGCAACACACCAATAACGGCAAATAATAATACAACTCCGCCGTAAACAATCCTTTTCAGCACATTTTCACCTCCATAAATCTTATACTTCAAACAAACCGGCGAAAAGTTGTTCTTCCACCCTTTTTGGCTCATCACCGGCAGCCAAGGTAGCCTCGCTCATAAGTATTTTTCGCGCATTATCTAACATTTTTTTTTCACCGGTAGAAAGCCCCTTTACTAAATCTCGGCGCATCAAATTACGCACCACCTCGGCCAATTGGCAGATATCGCCGCTTTTAATTTTATCCATATTTAAACGATAACGGCGGTTCCAGTTATCCTCCCACGGAGAAGGTGCCTCATTTAGTATTAAGCGCACTTCATTGAGTTTGTCTGCATTGCAGATGCGGCGCATGCCCACCCGTTCTACTCCGTCTACCGGAACCAATACTCGCATATCGCCCACATAAAGACGTAAAACATAATAGCTGCGATATGTTCCCAACACCTCCTGCTGCTCTATGCATTCGATTATGCCAGCTCCATGCACAGGGTAAACTACTTTTTCTCCAACAAAAAACATGTGGCCAGCCCCTAATCATTTCTCTTACTATAATTATACTATTATAATAACAAAAAAGGGACCGTTTTGTCAAATGGAAACCGTGGAAATCTTATAATTTATGAATTTTAAATGCATTTTTCATTTAATCATTCCTGTTTTATTTATGCTCTTAACATGTCTATTAATATTAATAAATTTTAATTAAGCATTGGCAGGATTATCTCTTAAGAGAACGTAAATTATTAATAGTTTATTTTACAAATGGCTGGTGATAAATTGAAACGCTTAATTTCGGCAACAATACTGAGTATAATCCTACTATTTCTAAGCGCTACGCCGTCTAAAGCTTTAGCTTTAGATATTGAAGCCGCCGCGTCTATTTTGATAGACGCAGACAGCGGGCGCTTGCTATGGGAAAAAAACTCTCATAGCCGTTTACCTCCCGCCAGCTTAACTAAAATTTTAACGGCATTGGTTACCTTAGAGCAGTTTGACGATTTAACTCAAACATTTACCTTGCCGGAAAATTTTGTTAATGTGGGAGAATCCGGCATTGGCTTGGAAGCAGGGGAAACACATACCATAGAAGATTTACTATATGCCCTAATGCTTCGCTCTGCTAACGACGCCGGTCAAGCATTAGCATTGGCAGTTGCGGGCAGCGAAAGCGCTTTCGCCCAGATGATGGATTTACGCTGTGTTGAATTAGGGCTTACTGATAGCAAATGGATTAATCCTCATGGTCTGCATCATGAGGAGCATCTCTCCTCTGCTTATGATATGGCTTATATTACGCGAGCGGCTATGCAGCTGCCCATGTTCAATACGCTTATTTGCGCCTCCAGCCACTCTATACCTTGGGTAGGAAATGAAGAAAGTATTGAAGTTGTAAGCCATAACCGCTTGCTTCAGCTATATAAAGGCGCAGATGGTGTGAAAACCGGTTATACCTCTAAAGCAGGCAACTGCCTGGTGGGCTCGGCCACCAGAAACGGTTTGCGGCTAATCGGCGTGGTGTTGAATAGTGAAGATACCTATGGTCAAATGGCCCGGCTATTGGATTACGGTTTTGAAAACTATGAATTGCGTCAAGTAGTGGCTTTTGGCGATGTGGCGGCTAGGCTGCCGGTCATAAACGGCCGCGCTAATAGTATTAACGCTATTTTTGGCAGTAATGTACGCATACTTATGCCCAAAGAAGAAAACAAACTGCCGCAGCCGGAACTAAAGCTGCCGGAATTCCTAATTACACCAATAAATAGTCAAATACCTCTGGGCGAAGCTGTGTTTGACGACGGGTTGGGCAATAGCCACCATGTGGAACTCTTCCCCTCTGGTAATATGGAAAGCTTTACCCTGCGCGAAATGATACGCCAAGCATTTATGCAGATTATACAAGTACTGCTCCATTAATAATTAGTAAGCTTCATTTTGACATACGGAGGTTTTATGGGCGGAGTCATTAAAACCGTTGAAGCAGGTAGCCTTGCTGCGGCAGCAGGCCTGCAGACGGGAGATATTCTTCTAGCTATAAATGGATTGCAGCTAATGGATATGATAGATTATTATTTTGCTATGGCGGAATCAAAACTGACTCTGCGTTTAAAACATACAAACGGTCAAGAGCATGAGCAGACACTTATAAAAGAAACTTACGAAGATTTAGGCCTTTCTTTTACAGAAGAAATATTCGATGGCATACGCCGCTGCAAAAATAACTGTATTTTTTGTTTCGTCGATCAATTACAGCCTGCTCCGCGCAGCAGCTTGTTGATCAAAGATGATGATTATCGTATGTCTTTTTTGGAAGGCAACTTTATCACAGCCGCTAACCTTACTAAAAGTGACTTATTGCGCATCAAAGAGATGAGGATTTCCCCACTTTATATATCTGTTCACGCCACCGACGAAGTAATACGCGGGCATTTACTGGGCTTAAACAAACCTGCACCCATATTGCCCCTACTTAGGACTTTGATAGAGAACGGCGTTCAGTTGCATACGCAGATAGTGCTGATACCCGGTTTAAATGACGGAGCAATACTAACTCAAACCATACGGGATTTAGCCTTACTTTTTCCGGGGGTATCCAGTATTGGCATAGTTCCCTTAGGATTAACACATTTTCAAAAAAGAGCAGACCTTCGCCTGGGTACGAAAGAAGAAGCTACTATTCTACTAAAAGAGTTATCTGTATGGCAAAAAGAATTCCACAGGGTTTATGGCAGCAGGCTGGTTTTTGCGGCGGATGAATTCTATATTCGGGCATCTTGGCCTTTTCCGCCGGCTCAGCAATATGAGGAATTCGCTCAGCTGGAAAACGGCATTGGCATGGCTGCCTTATTGGCTAAAGAATGGCGTCAGAATATACGGCGAAATCGAGGTAGGCCACTATTACGAGCTAACGCCAAAACAGCGGTAGTAACAGGGCTAGCCGGAGCAGCGGCGTTAAAGCCTTTTTGGCAAGAGATAGAGAATTTAAGCAATGGCGCAATAACTTTGCTGCCGGTAAAAAATAACTTCTTCGGAAGCAGCGTTACTGTGAGCGGCCTTTTAACCGGTTCTTGTTTGGCCGACAGTTTACCGCGTGCATCCTTCGAGCGCTATATCATTCCTAATTGCATGCTTAAGCATGAAAGCAACCTTTTTTTAGACGATACAACAGTAGAAGAACTACAAAATACACTGCAAACTCCTATTACAGTTACCGCAAGTAATGCAAGCGGGCTATTCAAGGCTTTATTTAGTGAAGGGATTCCGTAAATAACTCTTTACTTAAGCCGCAAAAAACGTTAAACTAAAATGGTCAATAATCCGCGCCTTGACGAATACTCTGATTGTCATTCTGGTCATAGCGAAGTATCTTAGTCACATAATCTTCAAAAAATAAAAAGGAGGTAAGATCATTGAAAATATTTATTCGTGTTTTAACCGCTATTGTATTATTAGCCGCTATAGTAATCATAGCTGGCTGCACTGAACCTAGCCAGCCCCTTTCGCCACCTGCAGTACCAGATGTAGGGAATACTGCCAATTATTCTGAAAATGTATCTGAAAACGCGCTTATAGACACAACTGAAAAGAGCGAAAAAGAAGATATACAAGATGAAGAACCGCAAAAAGAAGAACTACCGGAAAGCAACATAGAAGAAACGGATGCTAAAGATACGCAAATAGCAACTGATAGCGAAGATATTAAAAATGAAACAGATGCGGAGGTAGAAAATATGGAAGAAGAGATGCTGCCAGAAACTATTAAAGCAACCATTATTATGGAAAACGGTGGGAGCATAGAACTTGAGCTATATCCTCAAATTGCCCCACAATCGGTGTTTAATTTTGTGTATCTGGCACGCGAAGGCTATTATGACGGGCTGATTTTTCATCGGGTTATAGAAACCTTTATGATTCAAGGCGGCGACCCTACCGGGCTTGGTATTGGCGGCCCCGGCTATACTATTAAAGGTGAATTCACCAAAAATGGCGTTACTAACCCTTTGCATCATACACGAGGCATTATTTCCATGGCGCGCCAAGGAGATCCGGCTTATGACTCGGCAGGATCGCAGTTTTTCATCGTACATCAGGACTCACGTTTTCTCGACGGCAGTTATGCTGCTTTTGGCAAAGTTATCAGCGGTTTGGAAGTTGTTGACCAAATTGCCCAAAGCCCAACCGATAATAGAGATCGCCCGTTGGAAGATATTGTTATAAAAACCATCACTATAGATGGACCTATACTGCCCGAGCCAGAGCGAATAGCGGAATAAGCAGAAGGCTAAGGAGGCAAGGGGCTTTGGCCGAAAAAAAGGAAGTTAATAGTATTTCGCGATGGCAATATTTACGGAAACTGCAAAAAACACGGCGCCGCAGACTGTTATTGTTGCCACTTCTGGCTGTTTTACTGGCTCCTATTTTCGCTTTATTGTGGTTTGCTAAAAGCGGGCCGGTAAGCCAAGCCAAACAACCACTTAAGTTACTGGTAGAAGAACAGGGAATACTAATTCGCGTTGGCGGCGATATTATGATAGCCGGGGCCATGAAAGAGCAAATTCTCAGCCAAGGGCCATATTTCCCTTTTCACCAGGTTAGTAACTTTTTCTCCTCTGCCGATTTCAGCTATGCCGGATTAGAAACCCCCTTTGCCGATACAGGCAGCCCTTTACCCGGCAAGCCGTTGACCTTAAGGGCTGCTCCGGAAACTAGCGAGGCTTTAGCATATTCTGGTCTTTTAATGCTGGGGTTGGCTTCCGATCATATGATGGATTATGACGAAGCTGCCCTTAATCAGACGATTTCGCTTTTATCGGAAAAAGGCATAGGTATTATGGGCGCCGGCGAAAACGTCGCCGCCGCTGCCAAACCTTATAGCTTCAGTTGCCGCGGTTTACGCATTGCCCTATTAGATTTTTGCGAAAACGCCGGCATCTTCTTTAGTTACCAATATCCTAAAACTCTGGCTGCCAAAGAAAATGAAGCCGGAATTGCGAATTTAGAAGAAGAGGCGGTAATTTCAACAATTTTAGCAAATCGGCGTAATCACGATTTAATTATTTTGAATCTACACTGGGGGCAAGAATATTCTTCTTATATGAATACCGCACAACGGGAAACTGCGCACCGTTTTATCGACGCCGGCGCCGATGTGATTGTTGGCCGCCATAGCCACTGCTTACAGGGTATAGAAGTATATAATAATGGGCTTATCATCTATTCTTTAGGTAATTTACTAAATGTGCAAAACAATACTAAAGAAGCGCGGGAGGCAGCCCTTCTGGAACTAGAGTTGACCGGTTTGGGCGTAAAAAACGCGCGCCTTTATCCTTTATCTCTCTCTTTGCAAGGTATACCGGAGCTTTCTGTTGGCCAAGAAGCAGCCGATATTATGGCGCGCATCCGTACACTTTCTGTCGGCATGAATGTTACTTTTATTACAGAAAAAGAATGCTTAAAAATAATTCAATAAGGAGCATTATGCCTTCTTTCACCACTTTTGCAAAAGATAATATAGCTCGCAAACTTAGCGTTTTGCCAGATTTACCCGGCTGTTATTTAATGAAAGATCAAGCCGGTTCAGTTATTTATATTGGCAAGGCGCTTTCCTTAAAAAAACGTGTGAGTTCTTATTTTCATGGTGCTCATGACCCTAAAACCGCAGCGCTATTAGAAAATATTGTAGATTTTGAAACCGTGGTGGTCGACAGTGAAGCAGACGCTTTAATTTTGGAATGTAATTTAATAAAAGAATATCAGCCTTATTACAATATTTTATTGCGCGATGACAAGCATTATCCTTATTTATGCCTTACATTAAGCGAACCGTTTCCCCGTCTTATTGTAGCGCGTCGCACTAAAAACGATGGCAACAAATATTTTGGCCCATATGCCAGCGCGGGACAAATGCGTTACGCCATGCGAATTATCCGTGATATCTTTCCTCTGCGCACATGTTTAGGGCAAACTTTCAAAGTAGGGCAGCGCGCTTGTTTAAATGCTCATATTGGTCGTTGCTTGGCCCCTTGCGAAAACCGTATAAATAGTACGGATTATGGAAGAATAACCGAGGGAGTACAGCAGTTTTTGCAGGGCAAAACTAAGGAATTATTACGGCGTACCGAACAAGACATGCTTCAAGCCAGCCACGATTTACGCTTTGAAGAAGCAGCCAGATTACGCGACGCTTTATCCGCATTAAATAAAGTGCAGCATCAGCAACAACTTGATCAACGTGACGTAAAAGGTTATTATGACGTGATAGCAATTGCTTGTGGAGAAACCCTCTCTGTTATACAAGTATTTTTTGTACGCCAGGGTAAAGTGGTGGGGCGGGAGCATTTTTTCATGAGCAATGTTTTGGCATATGATACTAATGATACCGAGCATATTGCTACTTTATTGCGCCGCTTTTTGCAGGAATACTATGGAGGCGGCGATTTTATGCCGCGATATATATATAGTGAATTCTTACCGGAAGACTCCGAACTCTTGCAACAGATTTTTCATGATCGTTATGGTCATAAAGTGGAAATAATTAAACCACAGCGTGGCGACAAAATGCGCCTTATTGGACTGGTAAAGCAAAATGCTCAGCTTACATTAGATCAGCATTTGAATTCTCGGGAAAGAAAAGAGCAGCGCGCTGCCGCCGGCTTGGAACAACTGCGACAAGAACTTCAATTACGGCATGCGCCTTCCCGTATGGAATGCTACGATATAAGTCATATTCAAGGCGCTTATATGGTGGGTTCTATGGCTGTATTCATTAATGGCGTCCCTACGCCCAAAAATTACCGCCGATTCAAGATCAAAACACTTGACAGTAGTAATGATTTTGCTGCTTTACAGGAAGTTATAGAAAGACGTATTAAACGAGGTTTAGCAGAAAGAAGAGAGCGCAAGCAGCCGTTAGATTATGGTAATTTTCCGGATCTAGTGGTAATTGACGGCGGTAAAGGACAGCTTTCTGCAGTTTGTTTACGTCTACAGGAATTGGGCGAAATGAATTTTGATATTATTGCCCTGGCAAAAGAAGAAGAAGAAATATTTATGCCGCATCATTTAACTGCTATACGTTTACCCTATGAAAGCCCCGGCTTACAATTATTGCAAGGCTTACGTGACGAAGCACACCGTTTTGCCATAACCTATCATCGTAAGCTGCGCGGAAAAGGGCAAACAGCCTCTTTACTAGATATGGCCCCCGGTATTGGCCCCAAACGGCGCGCATCTTTGCTGAAAAGTTTTGGTTCTATAAAAGCTATACAAAAAGCTGCTGTTGAAGAATTAGCTGCTGCTCCCACAATGAATAAAGCTTGTGCCGCCACTTTATACGAATGGCTAAAAAACAACAATTAGCGGTGGAGGAATTTTGTATGAGCGTTTTTTCAGCAAATTCAAGCGAAATACATGATGTATTACTCGTAACCGGCATGAGTGGAGCAGGTAAATCGCAGGTAATGATAGCTTTAGAGGATAATGGCTATTTTTGCGTAGATAATTTGCCTCCCAGTTTGCTCTTGCAGTTTATTCAGGATATTCGAGCTCGCCAGAGAGAACCTGAAAAAATGGCTATAGCTGTAGATGTACGGGGCGGCGAAAAACTGGAAAACCTTACCACGGCTCTCAATTCTTTAAAGAAAGAGAATTTGAATTACCGGGTAGTTTTTTTAGACGCCTCTAATTCAGCTTTAATTGGTCGCTATAAAGCCACCCGCCGTTGCCATCCTTTGGCTTCGGAAGGCTTAAGCTTACTGGGCGGAATTATTGCAGAACGAGAACGTTTGGAAGAAATACATGGTTTGGCAGATATAATTATTGATACCACAGATTTAAAGCCGCGCCATCTCGCAGAGCATATTGGCGATTTATTTGCGGCTGTAGGGCAACTTATGCCTCTTATCAGTATTTGTTCCTTCGGATATAAGTATGGTTTGCCACTGGATGCAGATTTAGCGGTAGATGTACGATTTTTACCCAACCCCTATTATATTGCTGAGCTAAAGCCGCTAACCGGTCAACAGCACGCCGTACGCAGTTTTGTTTTAAAACAAGCGGCTACTCAAGAATTTATGCGAAGATATTTGCAATTACTGCGCTTTTTATTGCCCCAATACAGCAAAGAAGGTAAACATCATTTACTGTTGGCCATAGGCTGCACAGGAGGGCGCCATCGTTCCGTTGCGATAGCTGAAGCCTTCACTAAGCGTTTGCGTATGCTGGGATACCAGGTAATACTTGCTCATCGGGATATTGAGAAAGGAAATTGAATTTATATTATGTCGTTTGCTAGTAAAGTCAAGGAAGATTTAGCGCGTTTGACATCCAATAAATCATGTTGCCGTAAAGCAGAATTAGCTGCTTTTTGGCGTACAAGCGGCAATGTTCATTTTAAAGATGATATAGTTTTTCTTGCTCTGCGCACAGAAAACACCGCGGTGGCACGCAGAGTATTTCTGCTTACAAAAGAAAGCGGTTTGACCACACAGCTCTCATTGGAACGCAAAGCAAAGCTTAAGAAAAAATCAATGCTATCGCTACGCGTCTCGCCACAACCAGAATTGATTGCTTTTACAAACAGCTTGGGCATAACAGATGAAGCTGGACGCTGGCTAAGTTTTAATGAACATTTTACAGCACAGCTTACAGATAATGATTGCTGCAAACGCGCATATCTTAGAGGCGCTTATCTGGCAACCGGCTATATTAACCGCCCGGAAGGTGATTATCATTTAGAATTTTGCCTGCAAGAGTATATTTTAGCTCTTTTTTTACAAAAGTTGTTGGCTAGTTTTTCTATTAACGGTAAAGTAATACGCCGAAAAGGATTGATCGTGCTTTATCTAAAAGAAGCAGAACAAATAAGCCTATTATTAAACATTATGGGTTCACACCGCTCACTTTTGGAATTCGAAAGCCTACGTGTGGATAAAGAATTACGTAATCAAGTAAATCGATTAGTAAACTGCGATAAAGCAAATGTAAACAAAACCGTAACAGCCTCTCTTAATCAAATTGAATGCCTGCGCCTTATAGAAGAAAAAACAGGATTTAACGCTCTTACACCCTCTTTAAAAGAGGTTGCGCTATTGCGTTTACAATATCCGGAAGCTTCTTTAAGTGAGCTAAGCGATCTTTCAGGGTTAGGGCGCTCGGCTATTAACCATCGACTGCGTCGCTTGGTGGAAATAGCAGACGAAATAAAACCTTCTACATATAGGCGCGATAACGCTTACAAAAACGGTGAGGAAAATGAATAAACAAGTCAAAACCCTGCCGACCCCCGGCTTAGAATTGCGACAAACACAACAATTGACCTTAACCCCGGCTCTTAAACAATCACTACATATATTAACCATGCCCGCTTTAGAGCTTAATGCTTACATACGCGACCAAGTGGAGCAAAATCCTGTTTTGGAATTTTCTGATTACCAAGAGGCAGCGGACACATCTATCATTTATGGCGGACAAACGCCGCTGCATAATGAATATCTATACGCAAAAAATCGGCAAGATTTTTCACAAAACTCCTCAAGTGAGCCACCATTTTTACCAACTTCAGACCGTGATATTAAGCCGTTGGATATTAACAACTTTATATTGGCTAAAGAAGAACCAGAACTTATTTCGCTATTACGCTTACAGCTGGCTATGAAGAAAAACTCGGCGCTCGTTAAAGGGGCGGCGGAACAGATAATTGAATGCTTAGATGAAGATGGTTATTTTTCTTTACCTTTAAGCAGTTTGGCTGCAGAAAGCGGTTATAGCGAACTATTGTTGGCCGAAGCCTTAGCTCTGGTACAAAGTTTAGAACCGCCAGGTGTAGGGGCACAAAATCTTCGTGAGTGCCTGTGCCTGCAAATAAGCGCGCAAGAACCGGAAAGAGAATTGCTTTTCGCTATTATAAAGCGCCACTTACCAGATGTTGCCGCTAACCGGGTACATGAGGCGGCGCGTTCTTTAAAAACAACCAATGACATAATTGAAAATGCTTTTCGGCGAATTCGCAGCCTTACACCATACCCCGCAGCTCATTTACAAAATAGCAGTATAGCTGTGCCATATATAATACCGGACATTATTATTCAAAATGACCGGGGTGAATTCCAAGTTTTATTGAACGACCATATATTACCAGATTTTCACATCAACTCTTACTACCAGCAAAAGAATTTTTGGCTATTTCAAGATAAGGAGACGGGTTTATATATTAAGCATGCTTTAGCTGAGGCGGAGAATTTGCTGCGCAATATAAAAAAAAGGCGGCAAACAGTATATAGGCTTGCTTTATTTACAGTGGAACGACAAAGCGGTTTTTTTACGCAAGGTTTAGCCGCGCTATTACCACTGAGCATGAAAGAGGCAGGAAAACAACTCTCGCTACATATATCGACGATTAGCAGAGCAGTAGCCGGCAAATACATACAAACTCCTCGGGGGATGTATCCCTGGAAATTTTTCTTTCCACGCGCTCAAATAAGTAAAGCTGGCGCTGTAACGCAAGCTTGGGCAAAAGAACAACTCAAAGAAGTAATAGCTAAAGAAAATAAAACGAATCCCCTCTCAGATATGCTTTTAACCGAAATCATGAAAGAACGCGGCATTTATCTGGCTAGGAGAACAATTACTAAATATCGGGAGGAACTGGGCATACAAACACAGCGCCAAAGAAGGCGCAACTGATTTAAGGGCGCCTTTAACACCCACTCATCACCATCATCACTGCCCTATTTCCCCCTGAACCGCGTTGATGTCACCTCATGTGGCTTTGTCTATGCTTCGGTTTCTTTGTTTGCCAGGAAACAAATTATTCGTGATTCTGCCAATCCGGAGTAATTAGATGAGTCCTTGATCATTTACATACAAAAACAATAGTGAAAAATCGCTAATTAATGAAGGATTTTCTACCGTCTATATAGAATGAGCAATTATCTACGAATAATTTGGGAGGAAAGGATCATGAACCTATTAGCCAATCATAGGGTTCTTTTATGTCCCTGTGATAAGCTAATCAAATTATCCAACTTTTCTCGACAAGTTATAGGATTGACCAATGAGTTGTATAATAACTCAATTCTTTTTCAGATTCAGCATGTGAACTATGGCAATTATTGGCAGAACATGCTGATTATTTAATTGGGAAATTACTAATAAACTTAGGAGGGCATGATTATGACGGTAAAGGTAGCAATCAACGGTTTTGGGCGTATCGGAAGACTGGCATATCGCGCGGCATTGGACAATCCCCTGGTGGAGATAGTTGCAATCAATGATTTAGTAAGCCCTGCAGCAAATGCACATTTATTAAAATACGACAGTACCCATGGACAATTAAATAAAGAGGTAGACTACGGTGAAGATTATATCGCTGTAGGAGGCGGCAAAGTAAGAGTATTAGCGGAAAAGGACCCTGCCGATCTGCCTTGGAGCACACTGGGTGTGGATGTGGTTATTGAAGCTTCCGGTAAATTTACGGATGCGGAAAAAGCTAAAGCTCATCTGGTAGCGGGGGCGAAGAAAGTTATTATCAGCGCGCCGGCAAAAAAAGAAGACATAACCGTTGTGATGGGTGTAAACGAAGACAAATATGATCCCGAGCGGCATCATATTATTTCAAACGCCTCCTGCACTACAAACTGCCTAGCTCCGGCGGCAAAAATAATCAATGAAAACTTCGGTATAATAAAAGGGTTGATGACTACCGTACATTCCTATACAAATGACCAGCGTATTCTAGATCAAGCCCATAAAGACCTGCGGCGGGCCCGTACGGCTGG
>WRKD01000185.1 GCA_009778255.1 Bacillota bacterium | reverse complement strand
AATATGGCGCCCGGCGAACGTATTTACTCGGCGCGTTTTATGGGTGAACGCGCTTTCATGGTAACTTACCGTACTGTTGACCCTCTCTTTGCTTTAGATTTAAGCGATCCCCGTCAGCCGCGTGTATTGGGCGAACTAAAAATCCCGGGTTATAGTACTTATCTACACCCCTATGATGAGAATCATCTAATAGGATTTGGCCGCGACACAGAAGAACTCACCACTATCGATTCTAAAGGCAATATTGTCAGCACCCGGGCTGTAAATCGTGGCTTAAAGCTGGCGCTCTTCGATATAAGCGATTTAATGGCGCCCCAAGAGGTTGCCGTGATCAGCATAGGAGACGAATCTACCCATTCCGAACTGCTTTATAACCCCAAAGCCTTACTCTTTTCCAAAGAAAAAGGGTTTATTGCTTTCCCGGTATCGCATTTTGGCAACCAAAAAGATGATCTTAACGGCGCTCATGTATATAATATCAGTCCAAGCGGCATCACTTTACGCGGTGTCATTAAACAGAACCAATTAGGTATAAATGATAAATTATACTATGACGCTAATATTCAAAGAATACTCTATATAGGCGAAACTTTCTATTCCGCTTCAAACTTAGGTTTACAATCCAATGATATGAGCAGCTTAAAATATATAGATTTTCTTAAGTACAACAAATAATCTGCCAAGAATATATACATATGCAAAAGAAAGCGGAGAATCGGCACAAAAAAATACGCCGAAAAATCCGCTTTTTATTTGCAAACAGACTGGCTTTTCTGTGGATAATATGATAAAATCACAATACGGCATGTGTAAAATTTCACGTATATACTGTTATCAATTAACAGCTTCAAAACCACCAAAGGAGGAACTTTAATGGATATTACCAACTCGCAAATGCACAAGATACTTACCGGCAAACAAAACTTTTCCATGCTAAGTTTCTCGATGCTTATTACCAAACAAAAGGCTATTTATGCCAGAGATTCTACCCCCGCCCGCTTACAAGCTTGCACCGACGAAGTGAGTGGCTTTATTCGCAAATATAGCGCGGTGATGCGGGCGGATATTACTATTATTTCTGAACTATAATTTTGGGGAGGAGAAAATGTTATTATCTTTTGATGAAACCGTTAAAAAGATTGCCAGTGGCCAACTTCTGCATATAGCAGGCGCAGAAAAATTGTTAAAAAAGCTTCCCTGCGGAAACTGGCTGGGCGGCTCTACCGAGTATTTCATGGCTAAAGAGGGCGGTATTGTAACAGATGATTTGCTTTATGTGAACGAATTTGCTTACAATGAATACATAATAACCACCTACGACGCAGATACCATTCCAAGTATCATGTCGGATGCTTTCGACAATGGCTTCACTTTAATCATTTTACCTTTCGACAGCGCCGTACATAATATTTATGCCGCACAGGCGCCGGAATTTTTGGGCATGTTTATAAAAAATATCGCCGGTTGGGTTTCCGGAGTTAATGCCGACAAAAAAGGCCAGGTTCCTCTCACTATAAATGGACAAACAGGTATTGCTTATGAGAATATGGCGGTAGCGGTGCATATTCGCATACCAGACGATAAACTGGTGAATATTGGCATTATTAATATTTTTAAACCGAATAAAAACTCACCGGTACTGGAGTTTGCTCAAGAAGGTTTTTCTGTACAAACCTGCTTGGCAGATGGCAAAGAAGTAGTGCTGGCTAATTTTTTAAAACAAAATGCTATAGATACCAAGCTACCTCTCATAGGAGATTATTCCGGCGCCGCTATAAACACTGCTTTTAAGTCGGTAGAAAATGATGTTGTAGAGTTTTATGCCCCTGTTTTTCCACATATTAAATATAATTTCAGCGAACCGATAGAAGATTATATAAAAGAATTTAATGAACGGCTTAGCGAATTTACGAATGTGGAGGCTATATTTGCTTGCAATTGCATACTAAATTTCTTATATGGCGATTTAGCAGGGAAAGATATCAGCACTTTCTTTGGGCCCGTCACTTTCGGCGAAGTAGCCTATCAACTGCTTAACCAAACTTTGGTATATGTTACGGTAACATGATTAAGGGCGCCTTAAAGGTGGTTAAGCTATAGTGGATAAGGAATTACACATTAAAATAGCTTCAGTGAATAAGGATATTCTAGCAGCAAAGGGAGATAATCTCTACTGGGTATTAGCAACAGCCGGTTTATTTGACGCGCCCTGCGGCGGGCAAGGCCGCTGCGCTAAGTGTAAAGTTCGTTTTATTAGCAAACCACCCCTTGCTCATAAACACGAACAGGCTCTGCTTAATGCCGAGCATTTACAGGCAGGTTGGCGTTTAAGCTGCCTCCATGAAGTAACACGGGATATAGAAATTGAACTTGTGCCTATTACCGCTGATTGGGCAAAAGAACTTTTTGGCAATGAGATGATTTTTCTGCCGCCAATAGAAAAAAAAGCCGACGTGGGCAAGGGCGTGGGCGTGGCTATAGATATTGGCACAACCACTTTGGCTGCAGTTTTAATAGAACTTTCTAGCGGCCGTTTACTGGCCAGTACTGCCAGCTTAAACAGTCAAAAAGCCTATGGACAAGATGTGATAAGCCGTATCAGTTACGCTACTGCAGACGGCGGGCTTCAGCAATTACAAAAAGCTGTAATAGAAGATATTAAATACTTGCTCTACGAACTATGCAAAACCAGCGGTATTAAGCCCCAAGCAATAAGCTTTGTAACAATCGCCGCTAACCCTACCATGATACATCTTTTGGCCGGGGTAGACCCAACACCTTTAGGTTCTGCCCCGTATAGCTTATCTTTAAGGGGGCCGCTTAAGTTTTTTGCCAGTCAATTTGGCTTGCCCCTAAAAAATGAAGCGCTTTTATATTGTGTGCCTGCGGTAGCCGCTTATGTGGGTGGGGATACTGTGAGCGGATTGATTGCGCTAGATATGGATACTTCCGCTTCAAGCCAGATATTGCTGGATATTGGCACAAATGGCGAAATTGCTTTAAGCCATAAGGGAGAAATTTATGCCTGTTCTACAGCGCTAGGCCCCGCTTTAGAGGGCATGAATATCAGTTGCGGTATGCGCGCCACTAACGGGGCGGTAGCAGAAGTAACAATACAAGAAGATAAAGTACTTTACCGCACCATAGGGAATCTACCGCCCCTAGGTTTAGCGGGCAGCGGCTTAATTTCCGCTATCAGCGCTCTTATTAACGCTGGGCTGCTGAATCAAAACGGCCGTTTGCTTCTGCGTTACCCGCTAATACAAGAAAAGGGGCAAAGATATTTATTAATAGAAGAATCGGCACAACTTATGCTAACACAAAAAGATATCCGGCAGATGCAGCTGGCTAAAGCAGCATTATGCGCCGGATTAGAAACTTTGCTTAAACAAGCCTCTTGTTCCAGCAAAGCAGTGGATAAACTATGGGTAGCCGGCGCCTTTGGCCGGCATCTTAAAGCGCAAGATTTACTTTCAACAGGTATTGTGCCGCCCGAGTTTTGTGATAAAATACATTATGCGGGCAATACCGCGCTTTACGGCGCTTGTTTGGCCCTTCTTTCGCCTAAAGCGAGGCAGAGAGCAGAAATACTCGCAGAAAAAATACAGTGCATTGAACTCGCCACATTACGCGAATATCAGCAGCGCTTTTTACAGGCTATAAAATTCCCCGGTGGGCTGTGAATAACTTACCGCTAATCTTGCGTATAGCGGGCCAAGAACTGTTGTGTTCGCTCTTCTTGCGGATTATCTATAACATCTTTCGCTTTACCGCGCTCCACGATCAAGCCATTATCTAAAAAAATCACCTCGTCTGCCACATCGCGGGCAAAAGCCATTTCATGAGTAACAATAGCCATGGTGGTATGTTTTTCCGCCAAGCTTCGTATTACCCGCAACACCTCACCGGTAAGTTCCGGGTCCAGCGCCGAAGTGGGTTCGTCAAAGCACAAGATATCGGGCTGAAGAGCTAAAGCACGCGCAATAGCCACCCGCTGTTGCTGCCCTCCGGAAAGCTGATAAGGATAAAGATTAATTTTATCTGCAAGTCCCATCTGTTCCAATATAGAGAGGGCTTTATTTTCTATATCCCTTATTTCCGCGCGCCAGTCTTTACTGCCTTTATAGCGTTCTTTAGCTAAAAGTTCGCTCGCCAAAGTTACATTATGCAAAGCCGTATACTGTGGGAAGAGGTTGAATGCCTGAAACACCATGCCAAAATGTAAACGCTTTTTACGAATCTCCGCCTCACCATGGGTAGCCGGGTCATTTGCGTCGAATAATACTTCGCCCTTCACGCGGATGATACCGCCATCCGGACGCTCTAAAAAATTCAGGCAGCGCAGCAGGGTGGTTTTACCCGAGCCGGAAGAACCTATAATAGCAATGGCATGCCCTTGCTCAAGCTCAAAACTTACATCGCGCAAGACTACGGTTTTACCAAATTCTTTCCGAATATTTTCAACCTCCAAAACAGCCATACCACGCCTCCTAAGATATTTATTTACTACCCGGCAAGTTGTTAAACCCGGAAATAATCTAATTTTCTTTCAAACCAACCAAATAACAGCGTAAGCCCGCCAATGAAAGCCAAGAAAAACAGTCCGGAAGAAAACAGCGGCACTATCAAACCCCGCGCTACATATTCCTGAGCCATCATCAGTATTTCCTTATTGGCAATCAAGCGAGCCAAAGTGGTATCTTTCACTAAGGTAATTATTTCATTAGACATAGGCGGCACAATTCTCTTGATAACCTGCATCAAGATAACTTTAAAGAATATTTGACTTTTTGTCATGCCCAATACCTGCCCGGCTTCGGTTTGCCCCACAGGAATACTTTGAATGCCCCCACGAAAGATCTCGGAAAAATAACAGGCATAGTTTATTACAAAAGCTATAGTAGCCGCGGTGAAACGGCCGCTAACGCGGGTTCCCCAAGGGGAAGACTCACCTATTAAGCCCGGGGCATAGTAAATAATTAAGAGTAATAGCAGCAAAGGAAGGCCGCGGATTACCCACACAATTGTTTTAGTTATATACGCAATGCCCTTAACTTTACTCATTGAACCGAAGGATATGATCAGCCCCAGTGGTAAGGCAAACAGAAGGGTAAGGGCGAAGAGTTTACAATTAAGAAAAAAACCTTCCGCCAAACGGCTTACGATAATAAGATCCATTTCACTCCTCCAAAAAAATGCGGAGGGACGGAAACATCCCTCCGCAAATTATACATTCCCGGCATTACAGCCTGCAGCCGCATTAGTCACTTAGTCCCCAAAAACTACAATAAATAACAAGAAGTTTGGAGCGAATTTTAATCAATGAAAAGCGTCTTTATCGCGCTTTTCTACACACTCTGTCTTCTAGCTTCTGGCATCTTGCGGGTGAAACCCGCTTTAGTTAGACATATCTAAACCATATTTTTCCGCTAAGGCAGGCAAAGTACCATCTGTACGTAAATCTTTCAAAACGCCGTTTACTTTATCGCATAAATCGGAGCCCTTACGGAAGGCTATACCATAATCTTCTATATCCAGATGATCCACTATAGTAAGGTTAGCATAGTCGGTACCCGGGCCTATCATAGCCTTGGCTAAAGTTAAATCTAAAACAGCGGCGTCTGCCGTACCTGCAGCCACTTCCATCAGGCAGGCCGTTTGCACTTCTTTAGCCACATAATGGGCCTGTAAGAGGTTTTCGTCGCCTTCAATAGATTCCTCTCCGGCCGAGCCGGCTTCGGCGCATACAGTTTTGCCGATCAAAGAAGCAGTGCCGCTATAAGCTGCATCCGATTTTACCACCACCACTTGGGCATTTTGAATATAGGGATTAGTGATAGCCATGGTTTCTTGACGCGCGGGGGTGATCGTTAATCCGTTCCAAATGCAATCGATAGTTTTGGCGTTCAATTCAACTTCTTTGGTGTCCCAGTTGATTTCTACAAAATTAGGTTTTATTTGCAATTTGGAGCATACGGCAATAGCAAGTTCGGTGTCGAAGCCGGTAAATACGCCGTTGTCATCCGTAAAGTTCATGGGGGCGTATACGGTATAGCCGATAATAATTTCTCCTTTTCCTTTTACATATTCATAATCGGAAGCAGAGTTGGCTGTTTGTTTAGCGGGGCAGGCGGTTAAGCAGATAACCAGGGCGGCTAACAAAATAAATACAAATAGTTTCTTCATAATAAATCACCTTTCTTTTTATTATTATGCGGAAAATAATCCACGCATATTGCATTTTATCATATTTAGGATACGAAAGGAAGAGTTATTTTATTAAAATTACATTTACGCCCTGTTTATGCGGCAAAACCGCCTATTGTTTTTATATTATAATATAATTGGCGATAATTAGCGATAATTAACGCCACCCCTTATTCCAGTTTTACCAGCAAAGGCACTTTTACCTTATCTTGCGAGCGTTCTGCCCAATCTAACAAGATATTGACGCTTACGCCTATTTCTTCTAATTTTTCTTGCATTTCGGCAACATCTTCTTTCACATCGCGCATGTCTTCCTTTAAGCCAACCACACCTTCTTTTAAGCCGCCTACATCTTCTTTTAGGCCGCCTACATCTTCTTTTAGGCCGCCTACATCTTCTTTTAGGCCGCCTACATTTTCCTTTAAGCCGCCTACATCTTCTTTTAAACCGCCTACATCTTCCTTTAAACCATGCATATCCTCATTAAGACGGCTAACCCCACGCTCTAGCACTGCCAAACTTTTTATTATTGGCATCATAGCTACCCGGTCGCTTTGCCGGGATAAGTCATTAAGCTTGTTTTCCATCACAGCCTGGTTTTTATCTAAAGTATCCATACGTTCATCCAGTTTAGCCAGCATACTAAATATTTTTTCTTCACTTTCCATACTCTCGCCTCCTAAGCTAAGTATAACATAAGGCGGGCTTTTCCCGCAAGCAAAGAATTCACTTCCGCTACCCCATTATCTATAATCGATACTATTATAAGAGCTATATAACAATAAAGGCCCCCTCGCAGGAGGGAGCCTTTATTGTTACAGTGTTATTTGCTTGCTTTGAGTTAAATAGCTTCGTTAATTATGTTGATACCAGCGCCAATAGTAGCTTTGTCATTACATGTAAATTTGCCAACCTCACCAAAATCAATAGTTCCTTTACCGGCCAATTCTCCGGTTTCTTCTACTATCAATTCTGCGGGGGTGCCAATGACAGTTAATTTGGTGTCGTCAAAGGTCAGTATGCCCGCTACGGTTAAGGTATCGTCATAATATAACCTAAAGTCGTCTACCAGTGTTACTTCCGAGCCGGCGGGTATGGTATAAGCCGTAGAGCCGTCAGCGATGGTTTTAGTTTGGATTTTACCTTTGGTGATTTCAAATATATCGCTGAGATATACTCCTTTATGAAGAACATCGCCGCCCTTTTCGATAACCAGTGTGCCGTTAACGATAAATTCTTCATCGTTCGTATTCAAGGTAAGGCCCTCCGGAATTGTCACAGTGGCGCCTGCTTTAATTGTTACAGGGCCATCCAGCCTTACATAGTTGCCTATAGCAGTAGCATTAGCACCCAGGGCTTTTGCTACAGCTAAGGCGTCATCAGTTGGCGAAGCTGAAACTAAGACCACAAAGATAGCGTCGCCATCGCTATTGCAGATAGCCAATACATAACCGCCCACCATATCCTTAGCAGCTATATCATCATTTTCTCCCAAGTCATAGAGGAAGGCGTCGCCGGTATCGACATTCACCTTTTTACCATGGTTGAAGATACCTTCGTCCCAGACAACCAGCGTCTTATAGGTGGTGGAATAGCTATCCACTATACCATATACGGCGTAATAGTCGCCTTTATCTTCCTTGTAGATGGCTGTTACCGTATCAGCGGCAGTTGTATTTACTCCGTTGAGTCCTGGTCTGGCTAGGATCACTACGTTTCCGGCAGTTTCATCGATTTCGCCGCCGGTCAATTTATACTGTATAGCAACCGGGAATTTAGTCTTGTCAAGAACTTTTGTATCCTCGCCATAAACTTTTTCGCCGTTGATCATATAATACGTACCGTCAGCGTCTCTCCACTTAGCGGTCACCACGCCGTAGAATTCTTCACTGGTTTCGGAAACAATATACAATACATTGATAATACCGCCCTTCTTTTGATCAAAGGCCACGATCTTATCCGCATCGAAATTGCCCGCCAGTACGCTGGCCACGCTGACTATTTTCGCGTCGTCAGTATCAGCCATTTTAAATATTACAGCATCTTTGGAAAGGGTAAAGGTGCCATTTGTCGGTCCCTTGTTTAAGGTTATGCGTTCTTTGGCCGAATTTACAGTGGCCTTAACTTTGCCGTTTTCTGCCCAGTCATCATAGGAGGCAAAATTGGCTACACCTTTAACATTATCTTTTTTATCCAACACCAGCTGAATTATATCGCCTTCAAATATACCAACCATATCCGGATCTTCAATAGAATTAGTATCATAGGCGTCTAACCATTTATCTTCACTATTACTAAGCCATACTGGATTACTCCACATAACCCAATTTATACCTTTACGGAAGTCACTGGTGAAGCTATAGGTTGTTTCTTTGCCATCCAGCCCCATAATGGTTATTTCATTGTAACGTCCGCCAAAGTTCTCAATTGTGTCCGGTACCAACTTTTCTTCTTGCTCATCGAAAACAAACTTAACGAAGTTTGCAGCATCATATGTCCAGACCGGGTCGAACTTAGTTATAACGCCGATAATTTTGGTGTTCGAAGCGTTAGCGGCTACAAAAGAGATGCGGTCGAAGCGATAGGCTTTAGCAAATACGGCGTCTGTATAGGCGGAATCATCAACATTAATTATTTCAGCCGCGCCTATCCAAGTATCGCCATAGTCTTCACTGAACCTGAAATTAGAAACATTACGATAGTTTTTGCCGTCTAGTTTAATCCGGATGGTTACATCGCCGGTATCAGTTCTATAGTCTTCAAAAGTAGTTTCTTCGGAACTGATTACCAAGAAGGTTTTAACGCCTATGGCATCACCCAGATAATAGATGGTATCGAACACATCTAAATCTTCAGCCTTGATAAAATCATTATCTTTGATCAGTACATAGTCTTTATTGACATCGAATTTAGAGTCTTTGGCTACCAAGCTCTCTTCCATATAGGTAACAAGCCCGTCGTCTATTTCGTCAAATATACCAAAGCCATCAACATTGAATGGTACATAGTTTTTGACATACACTACCTGGCCATTCTTATCAAAATATACTTTAGCCGGATAATCGTTATCTTTGTCGGATTTTTCAAATCTATTTCCGTCTTCATCTGTAAGATCCTCAAAGAAGTAAGCAGAGGAAGTACGATATGTTTTACCTTCAAAATTGACGCGCCCGCTGTCATTATATACAGAACCGTAATCCGCAGTACCGCGTACATCGACGAAACGGACTTCATCAACGATCTGGTTTTCTGTGTCGACGATCACTTTCGCCTGCAAACCGGCTAGTTGAGGCAGCTTATAGCCTTTGTTGATATAATAGGTTTCCCCAACTTCACATGACCAGTTCTTCAATTTGGAATCTTCGCCGTCATTAAAACTAAACTCCAGTTCGCCATCTTCATAATCCACATATTTCCAGGCGGCTATTTCGTCGTAGGGATAATTTTTGCCATAAACGTGGCCGGTGTTACTGGCTACATCGAAGAATGTGCTCATTTCCACACAACCGAAAGCTTTGTGCAAAATGGTTTCAGCCAATCTCTGATCCTTGTAATTTGCTGTATCGCTAGTACCTACGCCTTCATTAGACATATAGTAAACTTCGGCGAAGCCGTCTATATCGGCGGTGCCTTCAGCCAGCGCTATGCCGAATGCCAATTCCTGAGAAACATGGATGACCATATTCTTGGAAAGTACAGCGGCGCAGATGATGGCTGCTTCGGCGCGGGTGGCGGCTTTGGAGCCTACCAGGGTTACATCGTCTAAGATTTCGATATTCACGGCTTTGGTAATATAATTGGCCGGCCAAATATTATTATTGCTGCCGGAACCAACTTTATCATTATAACCCATAGCACGTAAAGCAACTGTTACCACTTCATTTTGGGTAATATTCGCATTGGGGCGGAATGTGCCACCGGGGTCGCCCACAAAGTAGCCGGATGCGGCTGCGGCATTGACCCAGCCGGTGTACCAGTTGCCGCTGGTTACGTCGGAGAATCTGCTGCCGGTGCTTTCCAGAGCTTCGGCTTGCTTAACATGGTCTGTTAAATAGCAGACTATTTTGGCAAACTCGGCGCGGGTTAAATTGTCGTCGGGGCGGAAAGCGCCGCCGATACCTTCATTACCTACCAATACGCCTAAAATAGCCAGCTTCATAACTGAAGTCTTAACGGCTTGGGGCTGATCCGCGATGTCGTTGAAATCTTTCATTTGCGTATCTGCTGCCATAGCAGTAGCGGCAAATGCAAAAATCATCGCGCAGGCCAACAATACAACTAGAAACTTTTTCATCTTTTACTCCTCCTTATAATTTTTCGGCGTACCCGGGTCATCCCGAAAATTACGCCATGCTACAGCAAATTGCTGTTCCCCTACAATAAGAGGGGTGGCCCTGGCAGTTGTTTTATGCCTGGCCCAGCTACTCGGCAGGGTATAAAAAACCCTTGGCCGAAATTAGCTTACGGTATATATACAGCCTCTGCCAAGGTTTTCTTGCGCTATATGAAATTTTTTTGGATTTTTTTATTTAAATGCCCATAACAGATTGAATTCCTCTTTAATAAATAAGTAAAATAAATCTTTCTTGCAAAGAATGCATTGATTTTAAGTAAAATAATTGCACCATTATTTTACTTAAAGGCGTTTCTCTAGCTATAGTGTATGATTTACGAGGAGTCAGAAGTCAGAAGTCAGAAGTCAGAATGAAGGTAAGTTTTCGCGGCGCGAAAACGACAAATAAAAGTAAAAATGAGCAGTTGCTGAGGTTTCAAGCAACGTTTTGAAGGGTTTTGCTCAAAGTTCGTGGAAGAATGCAGGTATTATTTGATTCTGGCAAAAGATATTGGATATTATAACGTTCCAGAAACTTCCTACTTACTAAACGAAGTCAGCAAATTACTGGATGCATACTCTAAAGGTGTTCAATTCCATTCTGACTTCTGGATCCTGACTTCTTGGGTTGCGGGCGAAGCCCGCCCTATGCTATAGGTAATTGAAAACACCTTTACCAGCTTTACAGCTTGAACTCCTCCTTGCTTTTAGCAAAATACAGGCGGCTATATATAAGCATGAAGGCAAAATAAAAGCCGCTGGTTACAGAGAACAATACATGCCCGGCTAATATTGAGTAAGCGGCGGCTAAGCCGACAGAAATAAACAAAGCCAGGGCATATGCGTCTCGCCTGCGGGGAGCAAAGTTTTTTAAGCCTTGTTTTATATAGAGCCGCAGCATAGCTAAAGTACCAAAAATGCCGTAATAATACGGAACCTCTAGGATACTGCTTTCAATATTTATACGCTGAGTACCGCTGCCTATACCGATAAAACTTTTGACTACGGCAACTCCCAACTTAATATACAGCCATAACATAGCCAGGGTTCCCAAAAGGCCATAATAGAAGAAGGTTTCGCAAACATCCATTTCAATAACAAAGCGCCGCGTTCCGCGTCCTATGCCAAAAATCCAAGCAAAAGGACCGGCGGCTTTCCAGGCAGCGAAAGTGTCTATCATTTTCTCTATGCGGCCGGAACCTAATAAAGTAATAAAATTAGGATCTTCATAGCTCCATTTTTTAAAACGCTCTAAGATATCGGCCAGATCTTTGATCAAGCCGAAAAGACTTAGAAAAGCAAAGATGGCAACAAATGCTATACATATACGGCAAAAAGC
The DNA here is from genome assembly GCA_009778255.1 of Bacillota bacterium. Lineage (GTDB taxonomy): Bacteria > Bacillota > Dehalobacteriia > UBA4068 > UBA4068 > WRKD01. Next base: position 3,218 of record WRKD01000185.1, on the reverse strand, counting down.
CTGCCAGGGCGCCTTATCTCCACTGTTTTTGCTCATGCGCCAATAATAAATACCCACTACCAGCATTGTTACTCCGAAGGCAATGAATGCGGTTTTGGTGGCAATGGAAAAGAGCGCGGCTAAAGCGGCGGCAGGGGCGGCTAAATAAAAAAGATGGCGGCGGCGCGGCGTGTCTTGCGGCCACAAATCGCTTAAGCGCATACGGCGGCCTGGGGTAAGCGAAGGCAAGCTGATATAATTGATCAGCGCTATAGGTATCAGCATCATCAGCACTGCCGTGATATCGTTGCCTGAATAAAAGAAGCCGCGCGCCCCAAAATAACCAAAGCGATCTGCATAAGTGGAATAACCCAAGCCCAGCACATATGGCACATGAATAGAAAGAGCCAGGATCAATAAGGTAAGAGAAATATACCAGTTAAAAAAGCCAAGCAGTTTTTCCCTATTCCAGGAAGAGTGTTGCAGGATAAGCGTTAGTACCAGTATAAGTGCAATATTATAGACGAATTTTGCCATATATTGCATATCTGTAAAAAGAGAAAAGCCGCCGGCAAATAAAAACTCCCCCAGAACCGACATTGCCCAAGCCAAACCGATGGGTAAGAGAATAAGTATGCTCTTTATATGGCGCTCGCTAAAAATATATACTAAGAACAGCAGCAAAACCACCATACGTACAATAAGGGTAGGCGTGATCAAGTCTGTAAGCCGCTCTCCTAAAATTTTAAAGCCCACATGGATATAAGCGCCGGTAAAAATATCTAAAAAAGGGTTTATAATAAGAAAAGTAAAAAAGAATTTTTCTATACTTCTGCTTGCTTGCGGCACAGTCTTCATCCTCCGTCAACTCATAGCATCATTATTGCTTTATAAAAACCCCTGCTCTTGATAATTTCTCATACCATGAACAACACGGATGATTATTACCTGATTCTGGCATTCGTCGACTAAATAAACAACAATATATTTTTCAACCATCATTTTTCTGTACTCTTGGTGAGGATTGATTTTGGGAAATCTTAAAGGCATTTCGGAAAGCCCTTTTATATTAAACTTTATTTTTTTCAATAAACTATGTGCTGCTGAAATAGAATACTCCCATAGGAATGCAGCAATTTCCCATATATCGTGCTCGGCATATGGTTTATAGACTATTTTATAAACCATATTTTTCTCCTAATGCAGCCCATACGTCCTCATGACTTAGTAATCTAACATCAGGGTCACTCTCAGCTTCCTTGATTTTTTGTAAAAGATATCGGTTATGCCGAAAATTCTCATACTCTTTAAACTCATCAAAATTAATCAAAACATGCGTACCCTTTCCGCGATTAGTCAATACTACCGCATCATATTTTTTATTAAGCTTTGATATCTCAGAGAAATTATTCCTCAGTTCCCTTTCCGGACGAACATGAACATCATACATATCATTGACACCCCTTCCTTAGTATCATGTGTTAGTTATATTGTATCCGTTATTTACTACATTGTCAAATAAAAAACTATGCAAAGACAGGAAAAAGAGCTATGAACAATGAACGATTATACTAACGCGGGTTTCACCCGCAAGATGCCAGAGGCGAGATGAAAGAGTGTGAAGAAAAGCGCGATAAAGACGCTTTCCTTTTATATACACGACATGCTCGCAACTTCTTGTTTATTATTGATGAAAATAGCCCGTAAGTTACAAAGGGAAGGAGGCATATGATATGCGCCGTAAAGATAGAGAAGTTACTGAAAAAAAAGATTTGCTGGAGATAGTGGAAAACTGCGTGGTATGCCGTTTAGGGTTAACTGTGGATAACTGGCCTTATATCGTACCGTTAAACTATGGCTATACTTGGGGGGTAAATGAGCCGTTAAGGTTATATTTCCACTGCGCCGGCAAAGGACAAAAGTTGGATATGATCATGAAAAATAACTTGGCTTGCTTCGAGATGGATGGCAAGCATCAGCTGCTTACCGCAAAGAGCGCCTGCGGACACAGTTTTGTCTATACCAGCATCATCGGCTGGGGAAAGGTTGCCATACTTACAAAGGATGAAGAAAAACGTCAAGCCCTGCAAAAAATCATGGAACATCAAGCCGGGCCGGGCGCCTACACCTTCGGCGAAGAGGAACTCGCTCAAGTAACAGTATTATGTTTAGAAACACTAGAGATATCGGGAAAGAAGAGTAGTTGATTAGTCTATACAAATTGCATAAAAACCTCGTTGCCCAACAGTATTCCTCGCTGGGTCAACCGCAAATGACCTTGAACAATCTCAACCAGCCCCTGCCGCTCTAAACGGCGCAGGGGTTTTTTATAATAGTGTTCGGGCCGCGTGCCGTAGCGAAAGGCGTATTCTTCTAAATTTACCCCTCTTACCAGTCGTAGCCCTAAAAACAGAGCTTCACTAAGCACCTCTTCTATGGAGAGACGCTCTTCCTCTATTTGCGGCAGACGGCCTGCTTGTAGTTCCTTCTGATAAGTTGCCAGCTCCCGCTGATTGAACCATCGTTTTTCTCCCGCGCAGGAAGCCGCCGCCGCACCTAAACCCAAATAGTTTTCGCGCAGCCAGTAGGCGGTATTATGACGGCTTTCGTACCCTGCTTTGGCGAAATTAGATATCTCGTAGTGGGTATAACCGGCTTTTGTCAGTATATCTAAAGCTGCTTCCAGCATATCGGCGCTTATATCCGCATCTGCTATTTGTAGTTTGTCTTCCGCCGCCGCGCGTCCCCAGGGACTATCCGCACTCAAACTCAATCCATACAAAGAAATATGCTCCACGCCCAATGCAAGCGCCAGTGCCAAATCGGCACGCCAAACACCTAAGCCCTGCCCCGGCAGGCCGTAGATCAGGTCGACGCTAATATTACTGAATCCGGCTGCCCGCGCCATAAGCACGGTTTCCGCTATCTGCGCAGCCGTATGCGGGCGGCCCATAGCCTGGAGAAGCCCGTTGTCAAAACTCTGTGCCCCCAAAGAAAGCCTGTTGACCCCGGCTGCACGCCACAGGTCGAGCTTTTCCCGGTTCACGCTTTCCGGGTTAGCCTCTAAAGTAATTTCCACGTTTTCGGTATATGCAAAACCAGCCAGCAGTTTCACAACATCTTCCCCAGGCAGCAGGCTGGGCGTACCTCCGCCCAAGTAAACACTTTTCAAGGGGCCGATCTGCGCCCGCTCCCGCCATAAAGCCGCTTCGCTATGCAGCAAGCGGCCATAGCACGCC
>WRKD01000184.1 GCA_009778255.1 Bacillota bacterium | reverse complement strand
ATATTCATGCGGATGTAAATGTTTATGCCGCCATAATATCGGCTGGCAGAAGCTTAGATTTTAAGCTTCTGCCAAACCGTCAGGCTTATTTGGTATTACTGGAAGGCGACGCCTTAGTTGAAGATATCGCAATGACTGAAAAAGACGCCTTGGAAATAATTCTCCAAGATGTAACCATAACAACCAAGAATTCCGCTCATCTTTATATTATAGATATGCCCTATGATAGTACGCCATAAAGGCGAAGTTTTTCTTCTTTTAGCAGGAAATATTGATTTTAGTACGAAATAATTAGTTTCGTATATTTTCTGCTGCACTGATTTTTTCATTTGTGAGGTGATTATATTATGACCACTACTACAGTACATTTTTATAATTCTATCAATATGGATACCGCCATATTATTTCGAAACCTCTGCCTTAATGCCTTACTTAAGCAACCGCAGCCGCCGGAAAACCTGCATATCATGTTTTCCAGCCCCGGGGGAAATGTAAATGCCGGGATCACCATATATGAATTTTTAAGAACTTTCCCAATACCGGTAACAATGTGCAATGTCGGCTCTGTGGAATCTATAAGCTGTATAGTTTTTTTAGGGGCAAGCAACCGTATTGCCCTGCCCAATACCCATTTCAAGCTCCATGGCTTTGAATGGACTTTTCCTCAGCCTAATATTGCCTATAGCGGCATAGTAGACGCTTATGTTTCCATTAACAATGATGTAGAGCGCTGTGCCAATATTTTTGAAGAGCGCACCACAGGCGCTATACGCAAGATAAACTTTAGAGAATGCTTTCGCGGCAACCCTATTATCTTAGGGGTAGAAGAGGCTTTAGCCGCCGGCTTGACCACGGCAAATGCCGGAGCAGTTAAACTTGCACTACCCGGCGTCCATATTTACCCATAAAAGCAACTTTGTCTCCATTTTCAAAAACAAAAACAATTGGTATTATATAAATGATCGGAGGTATAGCAATGAAAACAATCTATGAAGGGAAAACAAAGAATGTTCTGCGAGATGAGCTTACCGGTGAACATTTTTTATTTTTCAAAGACGACGCCACCGGGGCAGACGGGGTGTTTGACCCCGGTTCCAATACGGTGGGAGGCAGTGTTTTAGGTAAAGGAAAAACAGGCCTCACCATTTCGAAATACTTTTTGGAACTGATGGAAAATAACGGCCTTCCTACACATTTTATTGAAGCAGATTTGGAAAATTGCTTAATGAAAGTGAAAAATGTCACGGTTCCACCTTTAGAATTTGTGCTGCGCTTTTTCTCAGCCGGCAGTATGTGCCGGAGATTTTCATTAGAAAGCGGCCTTGTTTTCGATCCGCCTTATGTAGAAGTTACCCTAAAAGACGACGATCAGGGAGATCCACTGATCAGCGAACGGCTTTGTCTTCTGAAAGGTATATTAAAAGAAGGCGAGTATGAAAAAACACTCCGTCTTTTGGTTCAAGTTGGCGATGTTTTGCGGCGGGAACTTAAAGCCCTTGGTTTGACCCTAATCGATTTCAAAATAGAGCTGGGCTTTGACGAACAGCGCAATATATATATTGTAGACGAGATTACGCCGGATATTTGGCGGGTTAAAGATGAATCGGGTAAAATACCTAATCAAATAGACTGCGCCAAGCTAATATTAAGTAGAATAAATGCCTTATGATCAATACAATGGATTATTTTAAAGATTTGATAAAAGCCGCTCAGCAAGCGCGCAATAAAGCTTATGCCCCTTATTCAGGCATAACGGTTGGAGCTTCTTTGCTTACTTCCTGCAAAACGGTTTTTTACGGGGCTAATATAGAAAACGCATCTTATCCTGCAGGTATTTGCGGTGAACGCGCGGCTTTCACTCAAGCGCTTTTAGCGGGAAAGCGAGAGTTTATCGCTATTGCCATAGTAGGCGGTATTGCCGGAAAAGAAGCGGAGGAATACTTTTATCCTTGCGGCATCTGCCGCCAATGGATGGCGGAATTTTGCCAAGAAGATTTCATGGTATTGATAGCCAAAAACTGCGATGATTTTCAACAATTACAACTTTCCCAGCTGCTACCTTACAGTTTTGGCCCGGCGCATCTAAAATAAGCGATAAAAAAACAAAAAAACACTCTTCCCTGATAGTGACGAATACGATAAACTATATGGGTATATCTAAGGCGGGCTAAAGCCCGCAATACAAAAACTACTAGGGAGGCGGCTATCGTGCTTAGAACACGCGTAATGATAATTGATGATTCCATTATGTTTAGAGAATTCCTTTCCCGTGCGCTTGCCAAAGATGCATCTTTAGAAGTGGTAGGCGCTTTTGCCGACCCTTTGCAGGCCATGGAACAAATAACAGCCCTTAATCCGAATGTGCTGGCAGTGGATATGGAAATGCCCAGAATGCGCGGAGATGAATTTTTACGTATTGTATTGCCCAAACATCCTCATTTAAACGCCGTGGTGATCAGCGCGCTTTCTAAAAATGTATTCGACGCTATGCAAGCCGGCGCCATCGATTTCGTTAGCAAACCAGGTTCCAGCCCCGGCTACGAAAAAGAGCATTTTATTGAAGAAATAATCGAAAAAATTAAAATCGCGGCAACAGCCAGTTTAAAAAGACCTGCTGTAGGCGGCTATACAAGACCGCAAACAGCCCCCATTCAACCCTCGGTCGGCCGGTTGAATATGGGCATGGTTCAAAGTAAAAACCTTATTGCCATCGGCGCTTCTACCGGCGGTACAGAAGCTATTATACAGGTTATAAAAGATTTCCCTGCTACTACACCCGCCGTAGTAATAGTACAGCATATGCCACCGGTATTCACGCGCCTTTATGCCGAACGCTTGGACAAATTCATAGCGATGAAAGTCCGCGAAGCCAAGCAGGGTGATCGTGTGGAGCGCGGAACGATACTGATAGCGCCCGGAGGGGATCAACAAATGCGTTTACGCAGCGATGCTCAGGGTTATTTTATTTCCCTGAGCACCGAAGCAAAAGTTAACGGTCATTGTCCATCTGTGGATATATTATTTGAATCTGTAGCGCAGGTAGCCGGCCCACATGCTTTGGGAGTAATACTTACCGGCATGGGTGCAGACGGCGCGCGTTGTCTGCGTCAAATGCGCGATAAAGGGGCGCATACCATTGGCCAGGATGAAGAATCGTGCATTGTATACGGTATGCCAAAAGTAGCATACGATTTAGGCGGCGTCGCCGAACAATTACCGCTGGCGGCTATCGGCGCTGCTGTGCTGCGCCGCTTCAGCCACTGACTTTAGGGCATTTCTAAATACTCGCTCATCACCATCTTCGCCGCCCTTTATTTAATATAAACTCCGCTGCCCAGTTTATATACTATCTGCTCAAAACCCACGCCGCGGTCGAATACATCTTCTAAATCATAACTTATTTCCATAGCATCGTAAACGAATTCGGCGGCGCTTTGCACGCTGCGCTGTAAATCGTAACCGCGCATCAATCCGCCCGTAAGTACACTGGTAAAAAGGTCGCCTGTACCATGCATATGATACGGCAGTAAATTTATTTCATGTTCAAAATAAATACCTTTTTGCATGGCGCAGTTATAAAGCTTTTCTCCTCTTTGCACTCCTGTAAGAACCACTGCCTTAGCGCCCAGTGCGGCAATATCCCAACATAGCTTATAAGATGCTTCTTCATTAAGTTCTGCGCTCACATATTCGCGCCCCGTTAAAATGCATGCTTCCGTTATATTAGGCGTAGTTAAATCGGCTACAGACACCAGTTTAACCATCTCATCACACATTCCACGGGTATATGTTTTAATCACCAAGCCATTATCCCCCATCACCGGGTCGATAATGGCTAAACCGCTTTCAAACTCATTTATTAAACGCATCATTATATGTATCTGCTGCTCCGAACCTAAAAAACCGCTATAAACACTATTGAACTTCAAACCCAGGCTCTGCCAATGCGCCAAATACGCCTCCATATGCGGCGTAAAATCCATGAAAGTAAAACCTTCAAAAAGCGTGTTTGTCGATAAAAGCGCCGTAGGTAAAGGGCATACCTCCACTCCGCAAGCCGAGAGCACAGGCATAGCCACGGTAAGGGCGCATTTGCCATAACCAGAAACATCGTGTAAAGCGGCAACACGCGGTAAAATTTTTGTCACAATTACTCCTCCTTTTAATACTATCTTCAATTTCCTTCATATTATAGCACTCTTCATGATCCATAACAAGACCGTAATTATTATTATAAAAAATATCATTTATTAAACCGTTCTTTATTTTGGAACCATTTAATGCGTCGGATTACCCAAGCGCAAAATAACCCTAAAAACAGGCCGGCAAGCACATCTGAAGGATAGTGCATACCCACATACAGCCTGGAAATACTAATTAAAATAGCCAGCGCAAATAAAGGTATAACCCATTTTTTATTTTGTCCGGAATAAGCAAATGCCATGGCAGCTGCAAAAGAAGCGCTTGCATGCCCGGAAGGAAAAGAGAAATCTTTAAGCAAAGGAACCAAAGGATGCACAAAAGCCAATACTTCGTAAGGACGTGGCCGAGCCACTAAATTCTTGAGCAGCAAATTACACAATAGAAAAGATAACAATAAAGCCGCCGCGCAAAACAGCCCGCTATACCGAGTTTTACGCCGCAATAATAAAACAGCGGCAATAACGCACCATATCAGCCCATTATTACCCAGCCAGCTTAAGATTATCATAGATAAATCCAGCCACCGCAAACCTCTGAGTTGCAGTATGGCGTACAGTATGCTCTCGTCCATTTAAATTCTATTATTTAACATAATTTCTATACTCTCTGTTTCCGGTAATTCCTGCCAGCCTAAAGCGCCGTTACTTACCTCCGCTAGCGCTTTATGCAGCTCTTCCACTTGAGAAAGAGGAATAACGGTCAAATAACATACCATTTCTGTATAACTCTTATGGCGTATTTTAGCATTATAAGCACGCAAGAGGTTTTCTACCCTGATTATTAATTCATAGCTAAAATGCAAGGCAATTAAGCGGGCAGGCAAACAGCGCACTATCTGCGCCTGTTCTATAGCTAATGCGGCTGCGTGCCCATATGCACGCGTTAAACCGCCCGCGCCCAGCAGTATACCGCCAAAATAGCGGGTCACCACAGTAGCCACATTAGCTAAACCGCATACTTTTATTGTCTCAAGCACCGGGCGGCCTGCTGTACCGGCAGGTTCGCCGTCGTCACTGGAGCGCTGTATATTGCCCAAAGCGCCGAGCACAAAGGCATATACATGGTGATTAGCTTCGCGATGCTCAGCGCGTACGCTTTCAATAAAAGCTTTGGCTTCCGTTTCATTTTTAACCGGCTTTATTTTGCCGATGAAGCGGGATTTTTTTTCAATAAACCCCGCTTCCGCTTCCGCAGCTACGCTAATATATTCTTCCGGCATTTACATTTCCAAACCCAGCTCATTCATAGCATCTTTACGAGAGAGCTTAACTTTGCCACTTTCATGATCAACATTGATGCACTTGACCCACATGGTATCACCTTCTTTACATACATCTTCCACTTTAGCCACGCGCTTATTTGCCAGTTGCGAAATATGTACCATACCATCACGCCCCGTATTACCCAATACGCCTGGTAAAATTTCAACAAAAGCGCCAAAATCCATAACTTTAACTACCGTGCCCTTATAAATTTGTCCCACTTCCGGTTCGGCTACAATAGCCCGGATGATCGCTAGGGCTTTTTCGCCATTATCAGCTTCCACACTGGCAATGTAAACACGGCCGTCGTCTTCGATATCAATCTGCGCGCTGGTTTCTTCCACAATCTTTTTGATGATCTTGCCGCCGGAACCAATAACTTCGCGTATTTTATCTGGATGTATTTGGGTGGTAATAATACGCGGCGCAAAGCGGCTAAGCTCGGCACGGGGTTCGGCAATCTCTTCCAACATCTTACTTAAAATGAACATCCGGCCTTCTCTGGCTTGCTCCAATGCTTGAGTTAACACGGCGCGGTCTATGCCGGCAATTTTTATATCCATTTGAATGGCAGTAACGCCTTTAGCAGTACCGGCAACTTTAAAATCCATATCACCCAAGAAATCTTCCATACCTTGGATATCTGTAAGAATAGTTATATCGTCTCCGTCTTTGATCAAACCCATAGCGCAGCCGGAAACCGGGGCAATAATTGGCACACCCGCATCCATCAATGTTAAAGTGCTGGCGCAAACGCTACCCATTGAAGTAGAGCCATTAGATTCTATGGCTTCCGAAACCAGTCGCATAGCATAGGGAAAGACATCCTCATCCGGAATAACGGGTAATAAAGCGCGCTCAGCTAAAGCGCCGTGACCGATCTCGCGGCGGCCCGGACCGCGCATAGGCCGTGTTTCGCCCACGCTATAAGGGGGAAAATTATATTGATGCATATAGCGCTTGCTTTCTTCCAAGCCCAAGCCATCCAGTTTTTGTTCTTGAGATACCATTCCTAAAGCCAAGGCGCTCAGAATCTGTGTCTGGCCGCGGGTAAAGAGCGAAGAACCATGCGTACGCGCCAATACACCTGTTTCACAAGTGATTGGGCGAACTTCGGTTGTTTTGCGTCCGTCTATGCGTACCTTGTCTTTAGCAATCAAAGTACGCATAGTTTCCTTTTCAATAGTATAAAGAACTTCGCCAATTATAGCCTCCTGCTCGGGGAAGCGTTCACTAAGAACAGCTTGTACCTCCTGATTAATGCCGAATAATAAAGCTTCACGGGTAGCCTTATCCAAGCGTTCGGCGGAACAGCGCAACATGACAGCGCGGAAAGCGTCCCCTGCTTGTTCACGTACAGCTTCTTCCAATTCCGCATCTACCGGTTCTTTCACAAACTCCCATTTGTCTTTAGCTAAACCGGCTTGTAAAGCTTCTTGACGAAATTCTTCAATAAAATCTACAATTTTCTTTATTTCCTGATGCGCAAACATAATGCCTTCTAAAATTACATCTTCCGGAACTTCCTTAGCCCCTGCCTCAACCATCATCACGGCTTCGCGCGTACCGGCTACCGTAAGATGCATCAGGCTTTGTTCTTCTTGCTCAACTTGTGGATTAATAATATACTCACCATTTACCAAGCCTACCGTTACCGCGCCAATTGGACCAAGAAAAGGTATTTTAGAAATATGCAAAGCTGCTGAAGCGCCGTTAATAGCCGTAATATCTGGGGCATTATCTTGATTAACAGAAAGTACTGTAGCAACTACCTGCACGTCATTACGCATTCCTTTGGGAAAAAGAGGTCTTAAAGGCCGGTCTATTAACCGTGAAGAAAGCACCGCTTTTTCTGAAGGACGTCCCTCACGTTTAATGAAGCCTCCGGGAATTTTGCCCACAGCATACATTTTCTCTTCATACTCCACAGAAAGCGGAAAAAAATCGATACCGGCCCGCGGCTGTTCACTCATGGTGGCGGTAGCCAATATCATGGTATCGCCATAAGAAACGAATATCGCGCCGCCGGCTTGTTTAGCCATGCGCCCTGTTTCCAGTGTTAAAGAACGTCCTCCCACTTCTAAGGTTTTTTCCAATACATTTTTCATCTTTAACCTCCATTATTCTTTCTTCCTCTTATATATTAACCTATATCTATTCCACATTTACCAACATTTTCCTTGTAAAGAGGCAAAAAAGAAAATAGTACGCATATGGTACTATTTTCTTTCAAATATTCATTCTCGCAAACTAAAGGGCGCCTCTAAATACCCACTCATCATCATCTTCACTAGCAATTCGGAGTAAATCGAGGCGCCCTTAATCTACTTACCATCCCAAATCAACTCAATTAGTTTTTCATTAGTGCTTTTATCTAAAGAAGCTAATTGATTATCATCACATCTTAGTATTTCCAGCAAAAGATTATTGCTCACATCTAATTCTTTTAATTGATTATTTGAGCAATAAAGCCCGCGTAAATTGATGTTCTGGCTAACATCTAAAGCAGTGAGTTTATTATCATTGCATCTTAGTATTTCCAGCTTAGTATTTTTGCTTACATCCAATACTATTAGTCTATTCTCAAAACAATTGAGCTCTGTAAGATCAATACAATTACTTATATCCAGCGTCCTTAAGTTGTTTATATAACAACTTAGAATTTCCAATTTGATGTTATTGCTTACATTAAGTGATTCTAAATCATTCAGTGAACAGTAAAGAATTGCTAATTCAACACAATTTCTAACATCTAAGGAAATCAAACTGTTATGCGAGCAATACAGCTGCGCAACACATGTATTTTTATTTATATCCAGTGTAGTTAGCAGATTATTTTCGCAATCAATTCTTTCCAACTTTGTATTGTTATCAATTGCTAGCTTTGTCAACTTATTTTCATTACAGAAAAGCTCTTCAAGTTTAGCATTATTACTAATGTTCAAATAAATCAATTGATTGTTAGAACAATTAAGCCTAACCAGATTGGTGTTATTACTTACATCCAATGTAGTGAGTTTATTATTGGAACAATTTAGTATTTTCAGGTTAACAAAAAACTCTATACCTTGCAGATTAATAATATCATAATAAGCAATGTCGAGTTCTGTAACAGCCAATATCTCTTCTTTAGAAAGTATACCGTCTCTGCTTAAATCAAAATTTTCCGCCACAAAGTTTAAAAACACATTATCAGAAAAATTGATGTCATTTATTTCAACATCTACAATTATTTCATCATTTTCTGTAATTGAAAGCTCTTCATTAAGCATGGTGTTTTCTAATGCATCTATCGGGGACGATTCAGTTATAGGAGATTCGGTCTTTCCGCCTAATAGCCATAACCAGATGGCCAAGGCAAGTACAATGACCATGGCAAATATCTTTCCTTTTGTATGCTTTGCTTTCTTTTTCTTCATTGCCATACTCCAACTACAAGCATCCCTTAAACGCAAGCATCAGCCGTTTAAAACTCTTGAAGATAATGATATTATACTTTTTCGTCGGCAAGCAGGCGTGCAATTGCATCTTCAGCATCTGCTATCGCTTTACTTAAAACAGGTATCAAATCGAAAGCCGTCTCCTCCGCCTTGGCGCGCATTTCAATTTGCAAAGCTATATCCGTTAAGCTTTTCAAGCCCAAATTGGCACATACACCTTTCAAAGCATGGGCAACTTCCCTTGTTTTAGCATAATCTCCATTCTCTACAGCTGTTGCAATATCTGTTTCCATTTGAGCGCCGGAGAATTTGCCAAGTAGTCGAAAATACAAATTTTTATTTTTAAGTACCCGCCCCAATCCATCCATTACATCTAAAGTCGGCAGTAAACTTGCATAATCCATTTGCCCCACCCCTCCCGAACTAATATCCTTGGCGGCGTCTTTAGCATTATTCAATATATAAGTATTGAGCTTGCTCATAAAAACCTCCTTTTAACAGCTATTCTACAAGTATTATAGCATTATCTTCAAGGTATTGTAAATAGAATCTACCAAAATTGCCTCAGCCTTTCAATAATATCGTTGCGGTCTAATGGCTTACCAATATGAGAGTTCATTCCGGCATTAATACATGCTTCTATGTCCTCGCGAAAAACATTAGCTGTCATGGCAATAATCGGTATGGCTTGCGCATAAGGATCTTCTAAAGCGCGAATCAAACGCGTTGAAGTGTATCCGTCTACCTCGGGCATGTGTATATCCATAAAAATAGCTTGATAAACCTGGGGGTTTGCTTTAAACATTTCATAAGCCTCACGTCCGTCAACGGCGCAATCTATACTAACGCCGGTAGGGGTCAATAACTCAATAACGATCTCACGGTTAATTTCTATATCTTCGGCCAGTAATATACGTTTACCATTGAAAAGTCCGTTAATATCGATATCCTTATTTGCCTGCTCCGAGTCGATCTGTAAAATACCCAGGCTCTCGCTGATGCATTCGGCTATTATTGAGGGGAAAAGCGGTTTAGGAATAAAGCTATCTACTCCGGCAGCCCGGGCTTCTCTTTCCATTTGCGTCCATTCGGCGGAAGAAATCATAATTACTACAGTTTGTTCGCCAAAATCATCTTTAATTAGCTTGGTCAGCTCAATACCGTTTATGCCCGGCATTTTCCAATCCACAAAAATTATGTCGAAAGCGGGGTTTTCTTGTATCAATCTACAGGCTTCTTGTCCACTTATGGCTAATGCGCATTGCACATTTAAAGACTGAGCAATTGTTTGAAAATGATCCAACACATCTTTATCGTCGTCTACAGCCATGATACGCACATTTTGCCACTTACGCGAATTGACTTGCAGCAATTTATGTACATTTTCACCTCTTAACGCCCTTATGGAAAAACAAAAAGAGGCGCCTTCTCCCGGGCTCGATTCCACCCAAATAGTACCGCCCATCATCTCCACAATGTTTTTTGTTATGGCAAGGCCCAAACCGGTTCCGCCAAAACGACGCGATACTCCGCCGTCTCCCTGCTCAAAAGAATTAAATAGTCTTTGTTGAAACTCCGGTTCAATACCTATACCATTATCGCTCACAATAAATTGTAGAGTACATATCTCGTTTTCTTCTTCCAGTTTACTTATATTAAGAGTTATTTCTCCTTCTTCCGGTGTAAATTTAACCGCATTAGAAAGCAGATTGGTTATAACCTGCGCCAAACGCTGATCATCCGATACTATGGCTTCCGGTACATCTTTATCTACAGTAATCAATAAACGCTGGCGCTTTTCTTCAGCACGGGGATTAATAACATTAGTGGCTTTTATCAGCATCCTTTCTAAATTAAAATCAGTAAAAGAAAGCTCGAATTTGTTAGCTTCAATTTTAGAAATATCTAACACATCATTGATCACACCCAATAAATGATTGGAAGCCGATTCTATGCGAGCCAGGCAGTAATCCTTACGTTCCATGCTGTCTGAAGCCTTAGCAATAGCAGTCATTCCAATAATGGCGTTCATAGGCGTACGCATCTCATGACTCATGCGCGCTAAAAAATCGCTTTTTGCATGATTAGAGCGTTCGGCTTGTTCTTTTGCTTCTTTCAATTCAGTTTCAAAAGTGTCGCGCTTAAATAATTCCGAGATGACCGTACTTATCAACAGCACTATATCTATATCGGCGCGCTCCCATTTACGGATATTGAGGCAATCGTCAACTACGATCATGCCCCAAAAACTATCGGCTACATAAATTGGCGCCATGATAAAGGCTTTAGCGCCAAATTTTCGTAAAATCTCAAATTCCGGCATACTAAGTATATTGTCGCAGGCAACATATGGTAGTTCCTTAACGATAAAACACTCGTAAAAAGGATTCCCGGGCTGCAGAAGAAAATTACCTTTCTCGCCCAAAGACACGCCGCTGCGCTCATTGAACCAGCCAAAACGGCGCGCCAACAGCCCTTCTTCTTTAGTTAAGCCGGCGATGATGATTTTATCCACTTCCATGAATTCGCCCACCATATGCAGAGCTTCATCTACCAATACCTGCATATCTTCTGCCGTTATAAAACTCTTGGAAATCATCGCCATCAAAGTTTGTTGTTGAAGTTTTGTTTGCAGTTTAATATTTTCTTCCGTTAGCTTTGCTAATTCACCCTTAATATCTTGGGTATCCGTTTTTGCTCACCCCCTGAAATCCGGTTCAGCGGCTACAAAACTGGCAAGTCTTTAATGGCATGTGTCGGCCGCTAACACCAGGCTAAAGCTATAGCATAACTTTACCTTTATTCATATCTAATTTCACATAATCCGGCAAGCCATTCTGGATAGGGATATCTACTTCGCCCTCGATCAAGGGGCGCGCATAGCTAATGAATTCATTTGTAATATAATTGCCTTTTTTATTGATCCATTCCAAAGGCAATTTTCTTTCTATATTGGCTGTCTTTTCCAATCCTATTTCTCCTGCCGCACTGCTATACGGTTCTTGAGATAATCTATTAATCGTCACCATCAATCTGCTTTTACCGGCTAAGGCATACATCACAGCCGCTTGCCCTGTCATATAAGCTTCATTTGCGTCGGTACGGCTGGCAAAGTGCATGGCTGCGCGCTGGGTGGTACCCAAAGTATTGCAGCGGGCTTTTAAGCCCAATTCAGTTTCCACCATATTTTTAAGCTTTTCTCCTGCGCCGCTGAGCTGGCGATGACCAAAAGCATCTGTGGTAGGCGCAGCCGCAATATAATTGCCGTCTGCGTCGGCTAAGCCCTCGGAAACTACCACATAACAGTAGCCCAATTGTTTATATACTTCCTCTACATCTTCCAAAAAAAGCTGATAAGAAAACGGCACTTCCGGTAAATATAGCAAATGCGGTGCCTCATCTTCCCGCCTTTTGGCTAAAGCGCCGGCTGCTGTTAACCAGCCGGTATTGCGTCCCATGGCTTCAAGTATGGTAACTTTGTTTTTTGTAAACACACTTTCCAAATCTATACCGGTCTCACGTACCGTAGCGGCAATATATTTGGCTGCCGAGCCATATCCGGGGGTATGGTCTGTATAAGGCAAGTCATTATCAATGGTTTTGGGTATGCCTATAATATACATTTCCCAGCCATTGTCTTTAGCAGCTTCAGCTATTTTATGGGCTGTATCCATAGAATCATTACCACCGTTATAGAAAAAAAAGCGTATATTCAATTTTTTGAATGTTTTTAGTAACTTTTGAGAATCTCCTTCGCCTAATTTATAACGGCAAGAGAACAAGCCCGCGCCGGGTGTATATTTTAAACCGGCCAATACACTTTTTTCCTGCGCCGCCAAATCTAAAATATGTCCTTCCAATATACCCTTAATACCGCTGATACCGGCATAAAGACGCCCACCTGCGGTATTTTTGTACCAAGCATCAAAAACTCCGGCTACACTGTTATTGATAACAGCTGTAGGACCGCCACTTTGGGCAATAATAGCATTCGCAGAAGAAATCATCAAGCATCCGCCTTTCTTATTCATTTAGAAGGTTTATCAGCGCAAAGCAAACATCAAAAGCACAGCTATACTATTCCAAGTAGCATGAGCAATAATATTTATAGATATATCTCGGTATTTGGCAAAAAGCAGGGCAAAACCGCAACCTCCCACAAATAGCGGAAAAAAGAACCATAAGCTGCCATGAACAGCGGCAAAAACCACTGCAGAAAGAAGAACTGCCGCCAAACGGCCAAAACGGTTTTGCAGCGCGCCCATCATGAAAGAACGAAAAAATATCTCCTCACCCAGAGGAGCCAGCACAGTAACACAAAAAACTAAACAGGCTAATTCAAAGGCGCTGCTCTCTTCCATCATAATTTGCATGATCATTTGCGGCTCTTCAGGGTGGCCGGGAAAAACAATCTCGATCACTGCAGAAGCAAGTACATTCAAAACATATAATAGCGCGCCCCAGGATAATCCTTTTATAATATTGCCCTTTGGTATTCTTACCTGTATACCTAAAGATTGTAGTGGCTGTTTGCAGATTACTCCCGATATATAAAGCGGGATCAGAAAAAAACATGCAAATTGTACTACATTGGCAAATAATATAAAACCACCCGGTCTAACCGCACTTTTCTCAAACGGCGCTAATATTACTCCTAAAAAAATCACCAATATTAATATGCATAAACTATGCCAAATTTTCCATTCCGGTTTAACATAGTTTACTTGCTGCTGGGAAGATTTCTTTTGCACTGCCGCTGCTCCAATCATGCACGCAATAAATTCAGGTAGGAATCCAAGCAGTAGTATTATACATTATTTACATCAAATAGTCAAATCAGAGTAATTATCTATTCTGGCTCTCAAACGTTATCTAGCCTCTTGGCTGAAGATAGCATTGTCATTATATTCCATAAGGCTAACGCAAAAAGTCTTCTATCACTTCAATTTTCTTACCGTCTATAGCCACCACTAAAAATCCACATAACCCTCTCCAACCGCTTTCTATTAAATAGCGCTCGGCAGCCCGCGCAATTTTATGCCGTTTTGCACGCGTCACATGAACAGCCGCCCCGCCATACAAGCTTTGATGCTGGGCTTTAACTTCTACGAAAAAAAGGCAATCATCCTTTTGGGCAATAATATCCAATTCCGCAGTGCGGCTGCGATAATTACGCTGGATGATTTTATAACCCAAGCTTTGTAAATGCTCTACTGCTAAAGTCTCCCCTTCCAAACCTATTTCTCTATTATTCAAATTACACCTCCCAAATAAACATACACTTTTCTGTTTACTGGTAATCTGCACTTAGAAGGGCTTTAAATACTGCGAACATCCACGAAAGCTGCGCCTATGTATGGGCGACAAGCCCTTTTCCGCGATAATCTCCCTGTGCGCCGCTGTAGGATACCCTTTATGTCTCTCGAAACCATATGCAGGGTAAACGCCTCCCAGTTTTACCATTACGCGGTCGCGATGATTTTTTGCCAGTATGCTGGCAGCCGCTATGCTGACACTTTGGCTATCTCCATGTATAATATTATTTTGAGGAATATCTAAAGGCAAGCATAACGCATCGATTAGCAGATATTGTGGCGTAATATGAAGGCGCGCCAGCGCCTTCATCATAGCCAAACGGCTGGCTTCCAGTATATTTATTTCATCTATCCTGCGATGATTAACAAATGCTACCGCCCAGCTTAAAGCCTGCTTTTTAATAATTGGCTCTAGTTTTGCCCGCGCAGTTTCCGTTAATTTTTTAGAATCATTCAAGCCTGGTATAAAGCAATTCTCCGGTAAAACAACGGCAGCTGCAGCTACCGGTCCTGCCAATGGGCCACGCCCCGCCTCATCCAGCCCCGCCACATAAGTAATACCCTGCCGCCACAATT
>WRKD01000183.1 GCA_009778255.1 Bacillota bacterium | reverse complement strand
TAGCCGGTAACAGTTTTGCTGCTGCTGTCATTGTAAGTGGCACTTACAACCATACCTGCAGTGTTCAGGGTCTCGCCCACAAAATAGCTTGTTTTAGTGGGCAATGTGCTAACCTTAATGCTTTGCAGCGTTATCGCATTAACAGTAACAGTGAAGTTTGCGGTTTTAGTTATGCCTTCTTCAGTATAGCTGACCATCACATTTTGGGCTCCGGCATTGTTCAGTATGGCGCCGTTAGCTGGAGCTGTGGTGAATCCTGTTATAGCTTTTGAGCTGCCGTCACTGTATTTGGCGGTAACTATCATACCTGCCGTATTGAAGGCTTCACCAACAAAATAATCTTTTTTAGTTGGCAGCGTGGTCACTTCAATACTATTAAGCAGTGCTTTGTCTGGTTCCACGGTGATTTCACCCTGTGTAATATTATAATACAAAAATTTACGGTCACTGGTAAACCCGTCCATCATATCCAAATAGTCAAGAAGCAGATCAGTTCCTTTAATAATGCCACTTGATGTCCCTTCTTTTATCTTAAAGGTTACAGTAAACAAAGTCGATCCGGTTAATGAGTCAACCCCATTTGCTACAGAAGCGCTAAAAGTTAAACTATGGTTATTATAGAAATCTTCCAGAACAAGCCAGTTGTCTTTGATGATGTCTCCTAAACTCGATCGAATATATGTCAGTTTATTCTTATCATACTGCAGGGTTAAGCCAAAGAAGGCAATGCCTGGATTATTTTCAAATGATATGGCAAGTGTTACCTCTTCTCCTGCTTTGCCAGATACATTGGATACCCTAACCATTGGGTCTGCTGCTGCAACAGCAGCTTTTGCTGTAATAGTTTTTAAGGTAAGTGGTGGGGCTGACGATATTTCCAGTATTATTGGCGGCCCCAGGGGACTGCGATCCACTCCAGATATATACAATTGAAAACGGGTTAAATCTCCTGGGTTAACTACTCCATCACCATTTACGTCTGCATTTGCTACGTTAAATTCATTAGTAGATCTATCAACGCCAGAAATATATTGCTGAAGACGGGTAAGGTCGGCTGGATTAATTCTTTCATCTCCATTAACATCGCCATAAAGTATAGGCTTAGGAAGTTCAATTAATGGCGCTTCCAAATTATCATTGCCGCTATACACACTCTTGTATTGTTCGCCAAATATATATGATTTATTAGGAAAATCAGCAGTATTTATCAGTAAGTTGCAGCTTTGATTGATATTATTTAGCTCGGTTAATGTTAAAATGCGAATAGAATTAGCGTTCAGGTTAGCTGCACTTTTACCTGCGCGGAAGGCAAAACGTATTTTTCCTAAGGAGAAATATGAACCTACGGGGCAGGTAAAGTCTTTTATATCATCACCCACCTCAAGAGCTATAAAGCAAGTTTTTCCGTCGCTAGTTTTGCCACAGGAAATCTTTCCACCAAAATTATATAGCCCGGCATTATTATTGGTAGTTTCCCAAGTTGGGCGTGTCAATTCCGAAAGTTTCCACGAGGCGTCGCTAATCGCCGCAGAAGCGTTCCATGTTACCAGTTGCAAAACTTCATTATCGTAAGCAAAATTTATACCTTGGGCGCTGCGTAATTTCAAAGCAGTTTTATTGGCCATGATCTGCCAATCTAAGGTCAGGGTATTTCTATCTTCAAACTTTGTTGCAGTATCTAAAGCTCCCAGTAGTTTAACGCTAAAATCCGGTGTTTCCGCTGAAGCGGGAATGGTTGTAAGAATTATTAACACTCCTAGTATCAGCAATAATGGCAAAAACTTTTTCATATGAATCTTCCTTTCTAATTAGTGTAAATATATTCTAATTTATTAATACTTTCTCGCTAATATTTGAGCTATTTCCGCTCTGGTCATTTCTTTCTCTGGAGCAAGGCTGGTAGGGCTGCGTCCGACTATTATTCCTTCTGCTACCGACCATTGCATGGCTTCTTTAGCCCAAACGGAAATAATTTCCGCATCTTTGTATTTGCTCAAAATGGCCTTAGCAGTTGTATCAATACCGGATAATTCTTCATAGTGGCTAAGGATTACTGCCACATGTTCTCTCGTAATACTATCGTTTAAACCGAAAACATCACCTTCATTGCCAGTTAACAGGTCTTTTTCATTGGCCCAACTTATCGCTTGACTATACCATTGTCCTGCAGGAACATCGGTAAAAACTTTATTAGCCATAGTTTCCGGTGATTCTGCCAAGCGGTATAAAATTGTGGCAAGCATTGCCTTGGTCAGTGGTAAATTCGGAGAAAATATCTCGTATGTCATGCCATTCATTAACCCTTTATCCGTGACATACTTAATTGCTTGAAAAAACCAGGCTTGCGTAGGTATATCTGTAAATATTAAAGTCGGTGCGGCGGTGGGAACTTTTATTAAATCAGTTGCTCGCTTATCAATATCATAAGACTCATCATTTTTTTCAGATACTGTATCTTTATTGGCCGCTTCTGTAGTTACTGCTGTTATTTTATTTTGCGTAGCAGCTGTATCTGTAGTTGGCCTCAATTTATCACTATTAGAATAAATGATTTCCGGCGCTTCTAAATTATCTTCTCCTATAGCGGTAAGATATGTATAAGGAGTACCTTCGTTTTCTGTTGTATAAAGTAGAAGCGCATGGCTTTGTTCGGTAGCTCGTAACTCGAACGCTGTCATTATGCGAATAGAATCCGCATATAAATCTGCTTCGTTTTTGCCAGAACGAAAAGCAAACCGTATTTGCTCAATGGATATATATTTTCCTTTAGCGCAATAGCAGGTTTCATAACTATCGCCCACACTAAGCAAGATATAACCAATATTGTCACTGTTGTTCAATGCTGCGTAAACCTTAACACCAAAATCATAATCAACGCCTTTCCCCGCCTGCGCTATACCTATAAATTTATCGCTAAGCTCGCTGTCCTCAATAAGAAGGAAAGGTTCGCTACATTGCATAAGTTGTAGAACTGTATTATCATAAGCCAAACAGAGCCCTTGGGTATTAATTAATGTTAGGTCTTGATGGTTTGCTTTAATTTGCCATTCCAAAACGAGCTCATTTTCCTCTTTCTCCAGTGTTCCAAGGATTCGTATAGCAATTTTCGGTTCATCAAGAGCAAGTGCGGGAATACTACAACATAATAACAAAAGCATCGTAAATAATGCCAAACGTCTCTGCATAGGCAACATCCTTTCCCAACACTAACAAAAATATAATAATGTTATTCAATAATGATTTCGCCTCTATTATAATTATCGGGCAACCATAGAATGGCCAAATCTAGATTATTGATCAAGCCGTCGCCATTTAAGTCGCAATACTTATTGGCGGCGGTTGCAGCGTTTTTGTTGTAATTTGCCATATTCCACAGCGTCATCAAATCGTCGTTATTGATCATGCCATCTCCGTTAATATCCCCACAGCGCAGGTTTATAAGCTTAATCTCGGGGTTATTGTCTTCAGCCAGGTCAATATCGGTATCTCCTACCACTATTTTTTGTATGGTAAATTTAGTATGGGCAGCTTTAGAGATAATCAGTTTGTAAACGCCGGGGTTAATGCCGGTAAATGTAAAATCTTGTTCGAATTGCCCATAGCCAGCGGAGGTTTTTGTTGTTAAGGTAATAGGAGCTTCGCCGTCTTTTAGCAGCTGAATGAATGTGGGGTTTTGAGGGTTATAGCTTTTGATCCTGCCTTTAACAGCAACGCCTGAATAATGCTCAGATATGATATTAAACCCGCCCCAGCCGGCAGATTCATAGGCTGTTTTAGTGCCTATGGGGACTAATAATTCGATTTTTTCACGGTCAACTCCCGCAAAAGTAGTATTATTGATAATTTGCGGAATAGTCGCCATATCGGTTATGCTGGTTAGTTGCTCGCAGCGCATAAAAACATAATTGCCAATAGCAGTAACCGAGCTGGGTATGGTAATATTTGTTAACTTCTCGCAGCCGTAGTACGAGAAATCTCCAATACTGGTTGTTCCTTCCGGTATTATGGCGTTGCTTATTTCTGTGCGCCCAAAGAAAGGTTTTTGGGCAATCAGCGACATTTTCTTGGTAAGTTCTGTAGCGCAAACCATACAAAATTGATTATTTAAAAAACGCATTTCGCATTTTTGATGAGGGCGAAACCAAGAGTAGTCTTCCTCAAAGGGATACATCCCTATATTCTCTAAGCCTAACCAATGCCGCCATTTATTAGTTGCTGGATTATTGTTTTGAGTTTTATTGGGCGATTCTTGTACATCCCACCAGTATTCATCGGCCAGGCCGCCAACTGCATGCCCCATTTCATGCACCAATATTTCCGGCGCGCTGGCTTCAATGGAAGTTACGGCGAGATTAATATAATCATTTTCTCCTAAGCCATAGAACATTTTGCCTGCTCCGCCACCATAAACAATAGAATTGACCATAATAAAAGCCATATCGTATTCTGGCTTATGTGTGTTCAGTGTTTCGAAAACACGAAGTGGTTTGGTAACAAATAGCAACCGGGGTGTCCAACTATCATAATAAAAGGTACTGCCAAAGTAGTTATCTATAAGGGAATGCGGGTTATCGGCTGCACCCGATTGATTGGAAATAACCTTAATTGCGTATACATTAAATATATCTTTAAAAGAACTAAAGGGGTAGAAGTCGAGGAGATAATTACTGACCATTTGTGCCGCTCGAATAAAATTATCTTGCTCCGACTCGGTAAAGCCATCGCCCATAACTGCTATTACAATATTTTCATTATCCGGGCCGTTATCTATAATTTTAACCACCTCAAAATGTGGCAGGGGCGCTATGCCGGTTTTGGGTAACACAGAAAAAGAAGGTGCCGGCGCAGTTATTGTTTTTATAAGGCCGTCTTGCGAGAAAACTTCCAGGGGAAGTATATTGTCCTTAGAATTTGGCGGCGATAAAGAAAGCGCACTTACAGGTACAACAGCTAATATGATAAGCGTAAGCAATAGAAAAGAGGCTGTTATAAGTAGTTTAATTCTCATTTTTCCCTCCTTGCATCTTACAAATCAGCATACATTTCTGTATCTATTATACCACATATTCCAGAAGTTTTATAGTAATATTTTAAAAAAACTTCATAATTCAGTTCAAATCCAGTTCTAGGTTTTGCTGTTGGTCTTTCTCAATGCCGGTAGTGTTTTTTTAGCGAACCTGCGTTACTGATAGATGAAAATAAATAATTGCAGCCGTTTAAATAATTACCAAGAGGAGATAAGGAACAAAAGTTCGATTCTGCTATTGATTTATTAACGGCTTTGCTTTATACTTAAAATATAACACGCTTGTAAGAGGGGCACCATTCATGAGTGCAATTAAACAATATTTTGCCGAATCTATTCCCCTGCAAAAGAATAGGGCAGGTGAATATGCAGCTGCATTGGATGTTCTGAGCGGCAATAATGCCGGAGGCTTTTCTGATCCCTCTTTTGGCGCAATTGAATATGCTACAGTTGCTTTTAACGCCACAGATGAAGCTCCTACCTGGCAGCAGCCAGCATTGCTTCCCCGTCCATTACCACAAAGACCGGCCGACCCTCTTCGGCAAAGGTTTTTAAAAATGCGTCAGTTGGCCGAAAAAGACATATATAACCGGAATACTGCCAAGCTTTTTTACCAACAAGCCAAGTTTATGGAAGATTTTACAGATAATTTTGAAGGAAAAGAATCTTTTACCATGTATTTACCCCAATATCAATTGATGGGGTATAGACAACTACGCCAATATTTTACTTGGCGCACAAAAGTTCGCAACGGCGATATATCGCCTATAGATCATTCATATGTGTTTTTATATATCAATGAACTATTATTAAATATAGGTGTATCAAGCCCTTCAGATGGCTTGAATAAATTGATGATTCTCTGGAAAACTTTAAAAGATACAGAATTAGCTCCGGATCTTAATAAATATTTACCGCTATGGCTGAAAGATTATCATGTTTACTATGAATTGCCCAATAGTTTCAGTAGTTTTGTTAACGAAAACGACCTTGTTTTTTACTATCCGCTGATGTTTTTATTAGAGAGTACTGCTGAAAAAAGCCTGGAGCTTTGGAGTAAAATTTCAAAGTATAATATTTCAAAATCTAAATTCTATATATCTGGCAACGAAAAACTAATGCAAGATTGTTTTTTTGCTGTTTTGGGCAATGTACGGGAATTGCTGGCAGTAAAATGCATAAGTTTAAAATATCTTCTTTTTTATTGTAATGGCAATGGAAATAGATGGCTGCCTTTTCATAATTCCCTCTTTTTTAATTGGCTAAAGCAACCTAATCATCAGGTTCAAATGCCCGGCGGCGATAAATATATTTGTAAAAATAATTATTGGACTTGTTTTACAGGAATACCTGTTTCCGGCGGCTTATCGTTTGCCGGTTATCTGATAAAAAAGACAGAGGCATGCTTAAGACAAGCAATAAAGTATAGATATAAATTGAGTGTAGCAAGAGATTCGCTGCTTATTTTTGAACCGACCCTTAATGAAGTGGGTTTATCAATAGATGCATTAGATAAATCTATTGAAAAGGCGGTAGCTGATTTTTATGCTATTTCTACCAGAAAAGTTGTAGAAGTTAACCATAATGATTTAGCTCGTATACGCAAAGAAGCATTTGCCACTCAGGAAAAATTATCAATAGATGAAAATTTACTAAAAGAAGTTAATATAAATAGCGTAAAGCTACCGCCATCACCCGAACAAAAAACGGAGTTGCCAACCGTACATGTATGTAATCCTTGGGATAATTTTAAACATGCCTTAAACGAGGTTGAAACTCAAGCCCTTACTATAGCCCTTACCGGGCAAAGAGATCTCAAACAGTTTGCCGACAAAAATGGAATTATGTTGGAAGTTCTAGTAGAAGGGATAAATGAAAAAGCAATTGATCATATTGGTGATAGTGTTATTGATATAGCGGAAAGATTAAGAGTATATGAAGAATATACAGAAAACATTAAATATATGGTGGGTGTATGAGAGAGAATGCTGTGCCGGTAAGAATTGGGAATGTTTTAATCAATGCCTTAAAAGGTGGAGTAGTGCCTCGGGTGGGGTTGGAATATATTACTGTGGGGCGAACCCATGAAATAGATGCTATTCTACATGATATTAGATTGATCGAGGACGGTGGCGCCTCCTTTCGTTTTGTTGTTGGCAAATATGGCAGCGGGAAGAGTTTCTTGCTGCAAACTATGCGAAATTATGCAACTGCTAAAGGTTTTGCCGTTGTAGATGCCGATCTTTCGCCAGAAAGACGCTTTGCCGGAACTAAGGGGCAAGGGCTGGCGACATATAAAGAGCTGATGCAGAACCTTTCTACTAAAGCCAAAATGGACGGCGGCGCTTTACCTTTGATTCTGGAAAAGTGGATTTCTAATATCCAATCAAAAGTCAAAGCCACCTCAAACCTTAGTGGGGCGGCTTTCGATAGTGAGGTAGAAAAGAATATATTCATGGTAGCCGGGTCGCTGGAGGGAATGATCAATGGCTTTGAGTTTGCAAAAGCTATTGTCATTTATTGGCATGCCTATATTGCGGATGACGATATTAAGAAATCTCAGGTACTAAAATGGTTTAGGGGTGAATATACTTCCCGCCGGGAAGCTAAGGCAGAATTAGGCATTAATTTTGTTATAAACGACGAGACTTGGTACGATTTTCTTAAAATCTTTGCTGCTTTTTTGGTGTACGCGGGTTATAATGGCCTACTGATAATTATTGACGAATTGGTTAATATTTATAAAATTCCTAATTCCATCACCCGCCTCAATAATTATGAAAAGCTCCTGACCATGTATAATGATGTTTTACAGGGTAAAGCGAAGCATATTGGCTTTTTAATGGGCGGAACGCCCCAATGTATTGAAGATAAATATAAAGGCCTATTCAGCTATGAAGCATTAAAATCCCGGCTGGCTACAGGTCATTTTGCAAATTTGGAACTGAAAGATCTGTCTGCACCCATAATATATTTGCCCATGCTTACCCAAGAAGAGATGTATGTATTGATAGAGAAATTACAAGATATCCATGCGCAGTTATATCATTATGAACCAGCCTTAAAGCATGAAGATTTCTTATATTTCCTCACGGTAGAATATAACCGGGTAGGCGCACAAACCCATATAACTCCCAGAGAGATCATTCGGGATTTTATTGAGCTTATGAATATCTTGTACCAAAACCCCGCTGCAAAAGTAGGCGATATTCTGGGCAGTAATAGTTTTGAGATGGCTAAGGGCGGATTAAATGATGAAGAAATACATGCAGAATTCCAAGAATTTGAAATATAATAAGCGGTTTCATACTTTAACCCGTGCTCCCATTCCCAACCGGCGCGGGTTATCCATTCCTTACCGAGATATAATATAGCGGGTTATCCATTCCTTACCGAGATATAATATAGAGGAGAGAAGCATGAGCATTTTTGACCGTTTGGCCCCTTTTATACAGGATTTTATTTATCAAAACAATTGGGAAGAGTTGCGTGGCATACAAGTGGCCGCCTGTGATATTATTTTTGATAGCGACGACGATCTTTTGCTTTCTTCAGGTACGGCTTCCGGCAAAACCGAAGCCGCTTTTTTACCGGTCTTAACTGAGTTATATTTTAAACCAACAGCTTCCGTGGGAGTGATGTATGTATCTCCACTCAAAGCCTTGATCAACGACCAATTCAAACGGCTTGAACTATTGCTTATAGAATCGCATATACCGGTTTGCAAGTGGCATGGGGATGCCTCAGAGATCAAAAAAAATGAACTGTTAAAGAACCCCCAAGGTATATTACAAATTACCCCAGAATCTCTAGAAAGCCTGTTGACCAATAAGCGCGGCGCCTGCCTCAAATTATTTAGCGACCTGCGCTTTATAATTATTGATGAGGTTCATTATTTTATGCGCGATGCCCGAGGTATACAGCTACTGTGTTTGCTAGAGCGGCTACAAGAGCTCTGTGGGGTGATTCCGCGGCGTATCGGTCTTTCCGCAACTTTGGGAGATGTATCTTTAGCAAAAGCCTGGCTCAATACCGGAACCAACCATAGGGTCAGCGCTCCCCAAACAAATGAGGGTAAAAAGCGTGTACGCCTATATGTAGAGCGTTTTGTCGACTATAGTGATAAGCGTGATTTAGAGGAGCGCGATGGCAGCGGCAATGTAGTCAATGCTGTAAGCGGTTCTATAGGGAAGCGTGAACATTATGAATACCTTTTTAATGCAACTTTAGATAAAAAAACCATCCTTTTTACTAATAGTCGAGAAGAAACTGAACTGGTAATTGCGAATTTGAAGGAAATAGCTTTGAGCAAGAAAGCGCCGGATGTCTACCGGGTACATCATGGCAATGTTTCGGCCTTGCTGCGTGAATCTGCTGAAGACGAAATGAAATCTGAGTATGAAAAAATTGTTACCGGCGCCACGGTTACTTTAGAATTGGGTATCGATATTGGCTCACTGGATCAAGTAGTACAAATCGGCGCACCTCTCAATGTTTCCAGTTTTGCTCAAAGATTGGGCCGCTCGGGCAGAAGAGAGCAAATACCGCAATTATTATTTACATTTGTAGAGAGCCTGCCTATAAATTCCGACGATATACTGGGCCCTATTAACTGGGAATTCCTGCGCACTATTGCCATAATTGAATTATATACCAAAGATCATTGGCTGGAACCGATACCACCCTATAAACATGCCTATAACTTGCTTTATCATCAGACCATGAGCTACTTAAAAAGTAATGGCGAGCTTTCCGCGGCAGCTTTGGCCCAAGCTATACTGGGTCTTGGCTGTTTTAAAGACATCCCTCAGGAGGATTATAAAGAGCTGTTGTTTCATCTCTTGCATATAGGGCAATTGGAGAAAAGCGAACGCGGGGGGCTCTTGATTGGCAGAGAAGGCGAAAAAATTGTCAACTCTCATAAGTTTCTTTCTGTATTTCTTACGCCAGAATATTTGCTGGTTAAGGATGAAAATCGTACTATTGGTACGGTAGATAAAGTGTATCCGGTAGGCGTCCGCTTTGCCTTAGCTGGAATGACTTGGGAAACGGTTGAAGTAAATGTGAAAAGCAAGGTGATTTTTGTCAAAAAGACGCCGGGTATATCTGTTGTAGATTGGGATGTCGATTTTGAAGTGGAGCTTCACACCATTTTAGTGCAAAAAATAAGAAGTATCCTGCAAAAAACAGAGAAGTATCCCTATTTGAGTGGACGCTGCCAAGAGCGGTTGCAGCAGATGCGCTATATAGCTGTTAATAGTTGTTTTTTATCCAACTTGGTTACCCCCCTTTCTGATAGTAAATATGCTGTTTTCCCGTGGGTGGGCACCAGGCAGTTATTGACCCTTCATTATGCTTTATTACAGAGAGGCATTAAAAACAAACTAACTTGGATAACTTGTGTATTCCTTACCGTAAAATTCGCTGGTACTACAAAGCAACTTGAGCAGATTATATTAGAGATATTGAACTCAAATCCAGACCTTGATTCCTTGCCACTGCCCGAAAAGGTGCAAGTAAAAGGTAAATATAATGAATTCATCCCCTTAGATCTTTTACGAAAACAGTTTGTGGAGGATTATCTGGATTTTGAGGGATTGAAAGAAGGCTGTAAAGCAGCTCAAAGTATAATTTGAACTATAAAAGCTAGTGTTATTCTATCACAATCTCGCCCCGGTTAAAGTAACTTAAAGCACTGAAACTACGAAAAAAACAAGAAGTTTGGGGCGTTTATAATAATATGGCAATTTATGGCGTTTCATTTTCAACTACATTATTAACAAAACAGATCATCAATTGTTATAGAGGATTGAACAGAAGCAGCATATCCTTTTTCTGTTATCCCATAGGTTGTCACCATGGTTATATGTATTGCTTTGCGTGTGCCGGTTTCCGCCAAAAAAGCAGTGCGTTTTTGCTGTAAAGCCCGGTCGTCTTGTGCGGACAAAGTTATTGGGTGCAGAGAATATTTCATCTCACATAAGTTGATAACGCCATCCTTGCGAGAGATTAGCAAATCTATTTGAGCACCTGGCGAGCTTTTTTTGCTTCGCCAGGTAAACACTTCTGTTGATATGCCAGATATGCCAAGTTTTTGCTTGATTTGAGTCAAATGGCGTAAGCAAAGCAGTTCAAACGCGTTACCACTCCAAGCGCGGCGTCCGCCGTCGTCTATACGGTTAGTCCAATAATAATCATCTTTTGTGTGGTTGTCCTTCACATATTTTAGCCAATAGAGTGTAAATGGATCTATTAACCTATAATAGGCATTGTTTTTTTGTTTTGTGAAATCTGCATATTTTTCTATAAAACCGCATTGTTCAAGCTCATGCAAAGTTTTGGTAAGATTTCCGCCACCAGGTATATTTGTGGCTGCTATTATTTCATCCCTAGTCAAACCGGCCTTCTTCTTTGACAATGCGTCTACGATGAGCATATGACGGTTTGATCCACTAAATAGAGAGCGGTATACTTCGTTAAATTCATTTTTCAGAGGCGCGTTTTCCGCAAACAAGAGCCTGTCTATGTTTTGAGTTGGGCCAAGGCCTTTTTCGAACATGTTTAGGTAATACGGAACACCACCGAATACCATTAGGCTTTCTGCGATTTGATATCTGTTCATAACTACGCCTATTTCATTAAAAAGAACTTCGCTTTCAGCAAGTGAAAATGGCATAAGCCAAATACGTCCGGTAACGCGGTTGTGCAGCCCGCCTTTGTTTTCAAATAAGTTTTTTACTATCCACGACGCTGACGAACCACAAACGATCAACATAATATCTGCTCTTACTGAAGCAAATGTGTTCCAAAAAAAATCCAAGGCTGGCAAAAAATCGGATTTTGGGGCATCTAACCATGGCAGTTCGTCAATGAAAATGACCTGCCTGCTGTTACGCACGGTTTTAAGCATCCGCCGTAGTTTACTAAATGCTTCCGCCCAATTTTTTGAGGCAGGTTTTGCTTCTCCTCCGAATTCTGCGATAGTATTGTCAAATTGTTTGAGTTGATAAGTATTGGTAATGTTTTTACCTATCAAACCGGAAAAATAAAAAGTAATATTCTCCGCAAACAACTCCTTGATCAGGAAAGTTTTTCCAATACGTCTTCTCCCTGTAACTGCAATAAATTCTGGCTTGCCAGATTTAAAATATCGGTTCAACTCCGTTTGTTCCCTCAAACGTCCAATAATTTTCATATAACACCTCCGTCCAAATATGGCTAATTATAACATATTTGGACGAATGATCATAGGATATTTTCATTCATTTTTTTTAAAGCGTCCAAAATACCTATAGCAAAGCACGTTTTGGACTAAAATTGTCCCTTGTCCATTGTCAATTGACTATGATTTCCCCCCGGTTATAATTATAAGGCAGCCATAGTATGGTCAGATCGAGATTATTGATCATACCGTCGCCATTGAGATCGCACATACCGTTTAGCGCCTCGTCGGCGCTTTTGTTATAGTTAGCCATATTCCATAGTATCATCAAATCGCTGTTATTGATCATGCCATCTCCATTGATATCGCCGCAGCGCAGGGTCATCAGCTGTACTTCAGGACGAGGGTCTTGGGTCAGATCTAGGTCGGCGCTTGTTTCCACGACAATGTTCTTCACGGTATATTTGGTATGGGCTTCTTTGGTAATGACCAAATCATATGTGCCGGAGGCTACGTTTGTGAAAACAAAGGGTTGTTCAGTTTGGCCGTAGCTGTTTTCGGTGATGGAGGTGTAGGTGGTGTAGGCCGTTTCTCCGTTTTTTATTAGCTGGAGGGTAGCGGGTTTTGTAGGGTAGTACGATTTAATAAGGCCACTAACGCGAACGCCACTGCTGGCGGTTACAGTGACCATCGCGCGACTGCTCTGTATCATTGCTGTTTTCACCCCGGTTGCCTCACTATCTGTATTGGTTATCTGGCAGGCATATATGAGCATACCTACCTTGGTGGTTGGCGGATCATAAACAGAACTGGTCGCGCCAGGAATTGGCACGGGTACAAGTAACCCATTAGAAGAAAACCACTGATAAGTTAGTTCTCCTAGTGAAACTTCCGCCTCTACAGACAGGGTTGCCGTCTCGTTTACGCTAATCGTGATGCTTTCGGGCTGTTTGGTTATGACAGGAACCGCCGCATTGGTCTGTCCGTTCTGAGGGTAGAATTTAAAGGAGATGTCTAAACGCAGCAGGGTTTGTTCCCAGCCGCTTACATCAGTGGGAGAAGTCATGTCATTGTAGGTGCAGTTAAGAGAATTTAGCACAGAGCAGTTTGTCACGTTGAGTTTTGTAAGATGATTATAACCGCACCCTATCTGCCTCAGTAAGGTACAATTCGAAATATCCAGCACTGTTAGCAGATTATTGCTACAGTTAAGGGTTTGAAGTTCAATATTTTTTGATAGATCCAGTTCGGTTAATAAATTATTTTGACAAGATAGCGTGGAGATGTTTTCAAAATACTCAATACCCGCAAGGTCTGCAATATTTTTCGAAGATACATTCAAGGTCTCGAGGGTATATACATCGTAATTAAAAATAGGACCCTCGGCTACACCGGTGATTTCACGCACAGCCGCTAAAAAATTGGCGTCTATGAACTTATCAGTTATTTCAATATCTGGGGAGATTGGTATATGACCCTTACGTTGAGGGAAAAATCCAAAGTTTTGGCTGTTATTAAAAACAAGATTTGGGATCAGCTCCCAGCCTATAACATCATCTCTGGTACTCATATAGTTATTCTGACAGTTAAAATATTTAAGATTTATGTTTTTTGTAATATCAACACCAGTTAAAAAGTTATTCGTGCATCCAACATAATATAACAAAGGTTTATTTGAGATATCCAGTTTACTAAGCCGGTTTTTATTGCACCAAACATATTTTAAACGGCTCTGTTTAGATAGATCAAGCTCCTTTAGCCGGTTTTGTTGAAGTGTTAGTGATATTAGATTGTTTTTTGAAAGATCAAGCTCTGTCAGCTGATTAATATCACAGTTCAATCTGTATAAATACAGACCATTATCCGGCAGCGCTATTTCCGTTAGCCGATTATTACTACAATCAAGTATAGGGCGCCTCTAAAAACTAGCTTTACAACTCTGCCAAATTAGCGCAACTATCATTTTCTCGTCATTGCGGCCTTCGCGCCGCAA
>WRKD01000182.1 GCA_009778255.1 Bacillota bacterium | reverse complement strand
GGCATGGGCAAGGGGAAGCCGTTCCTGCTTCACCGGGATGAGGCGCAGAGGCGGCCAGCCGCTCGCCGCGGCTGCAATAGCAGGAATAGATCAATTCCTGTTGCTTAAGATGTTGCAAAGCGGATTCATACAGCGCGCCGCGTTTGCTCTGCATATAGCGGCTGTCTTTTTCGCCGCGCCAGCCTTCATCCCAATCCAACCCCAGCCAGTGTAGGTCGTCCAAAAGCAACTGCGCATATTCCAGGTGGCTGCGGTCTGGGTCAAGGTCTTCCAAACGCATGATCATAATACCGTTTTGCTTGCGCACATCCAGCCAAGCCAATAAAGCGGCAAACAGATTGCCCAAATGCATCCTGCCGCTGGGGCTGGGCGCAAACCGCCCGCGTATTTGTTGGTTATTCGCCGGTGACGGCATAGGTATGCTCCTACAGTTCCAATAACTCCTACTTCAAAAACGTGGCGACCCTCCCGGTAATCTCTAACTCCGCCAATTGGGCATCTTTCATTGCGGTATACTCCCGTACCTTTTCAGCCCAAATTGCGCTGATCTCCTCGTCGTGGCGTAGGTCGGGCAGGCCACGTTCGTTAAGTAAACCCCCCAGGTAGCGTGAGAATTTTTCCGCACCGTTAAGGTTGAGGTGCAAACCGCCGTCGTAGGTGTCGTAAGTAAAATTTATGCCTATGGCATCCAGCTCGTTTAGGGCATTGAGGTAGAGTAGTCTATGGTTAACAGCGTAATCTGAAACTTGCGCATCCCATTCAGGGTACCAGTGCGGATAGGGAACGGGAGCTTTGACCAAAATCAGCTCCGCGCCATGTTCTGCGCACAGCTCCCGTATTTTGTCTAAATATGCCCAGCAGTTTTCGCTTAAGGCATAATCACCCAGCTTGGGTGGGGTCGGTAATGAGCCAAGGGGCTTGACGTCGCAGCGCATCATAAAGCCGTTGTGGGAAACACCCCGGCGCTTGAACAGGTAACGTACATCATCCCAGGAAAGCTCTTGCCAGCGGTCGTGGTAGCGAAAGAGGGGCAAGAGATAGGAAATCAGGCTTTCTCCCTGGGTCATAGAGGTTTTTATAGCTTCTATTTTTGATGAGGAAAGCCTCATGCCATCCAGAGTCAGGCGATTGTAGGCTTCCGATTGGGGTGTTTTGTATTTCATGGCTAATACGCTGAAAATGACCGTCTGCGGCTTTTCATAACGAAAGGCGTCCTCCAGCAAATAATAGCTTTGCCAGGTGAGCTGCTGCGCCGAGCCCCGAATATAGGAGGTTATGCCATATTCTTCCCACAAGGTGATGGGAGAGATGTTTTCGTACGCCTCGCAGTCGCCGATGATCAACAATTGATGGTTTTTCTCTGAAGCGTAGTATTCGGCCACCAAGGCGCCTTCGTAAATGCCGGACATATATTTGGGCATGAACAGTTTGTTGAGCAAAAAGAGGGCGGCAACGGTGAGCAGAATGCATATTAAAATCCGCCCAAATCTGCCTTGCGGGTGCGTTAAGCAAGAGCCGGCGCTGCCGGTATCAGAAACGGTTGTAGATGAATTGGTTAGCGTCGTAGCCATAACCGTATACCCCGAAAACTATTATAACACACAGAAAAAGCAGGCACAAGGAGAGCTTGGCAACGGGATTCAGTGATTCGAAGCGGCGGCGCGGTTCCTCGTGTCCCGCTATTATCAGCAACATCACTCCTAAAGCAGCTACCAGCCAATTTTGCATGGGTAAGCCGATATCGATAATGACCGCATGCCAGGGCCTAAACATGCTGAACAGCATGTGCAAGGTAGTTCCCACCCCGGCGTAAATATCGAAACTGCGGATAGCGCACATCAGTAAAAATGTCCTTACGATAGCGAAACCGTGATAATATCTGCTGTTGCTGAAGGTGAATTTGGTGTGAAAGTGCTTGTACAAAGGCTCACATTCCTGGGAGAGGATGATCACCAAGCCGTTGGCCAGCCCCCAGGCGATGAAGTTGGCGGTGGCGCCATGCCACAGCCCGGTGGCAAACCAGGTGACGATGGTGGTAATATACACCGGCAGTCGTTTCCCGAAATTGTTACCTAAGTAGTGGCGGCTGATTTTGGAAAAGCGGCGCATGGGTCTGCATACCGAAAGGGGATAGAAAAGATAATCCCGAAACCAGGTTCCCATGGTGATATGCCAGCGCCGCCAGTATTCGGCGATATTGGCGGAATAGAAGGGTTTATTAAAGTTTTCACTAACGCGCACACCGAAAAAGCGTGCTATGCCGATGGTGATATCTATGCCACCGGTAAAATCGGCGTATAGCACTACCGCGTACAGCAGCACATTCAGGGCCGCGTAGCCGCCTGTGAACGTTTCCGTACTCGCAGACATTAGTTTAATGGCTGGCAATAGACGGTCTGCTATCACCAGTTTTTTGAAGAAACCCCACAATATGCGCCGCATACCATAAGAAATATTGGCTATGGAAAACTCTTGCGGGTTGAAGAGCGTTTGAGCCAGGTCGTTGTGGCGGGAGATGGGACCTTGGATGATCTGAGGGAAAAAGGATACGAAGAGCGCGAGCTTTAAGGGGTTACGCTCGATTTGTGTCTTTTTGCGGTACAAATCCAGGATATAACTCGCGCTTTGGAAGGTGTAAAATGAGATGCCCAAGGGCATCAGCAGCCCGAAGG
Source organism: Bacillota bacterium (assembly GCA_009778255.1). GTDB lineage: Bacteria > Bacillota > Dehalobacteriia > UBA4068 > UBA4068 > WRKD01. Next base: position 11,340 of record WRKD01000182.1, on the reverse strand, counting down.
AGGGTATTTTTACCATTAAAAGCCAGCCGGCATTAATAATAAACCAAGCAGTTACCACAAGACGGGAACGTTTTTTTTCTAATAAAATTCCGGCGATATAAGTTGTTATAATTGTAGCCAAGATATAAAGAATAAAGCCGCTACAGGCATAGAAAAACAAGCTACCTATTAGAAGCAGCGCCCAACGGAATTTATGTGGTACTAAATAATAGACAGCAAATATAACCGTTAAAAAAAACAGGAAATTTTGGGAGGTGAAGCTCATGACAAGCGCCGGATCAACGAAAACAGCGCTAGAGCCGAGTTGAAGTTTTCTGGCACAATTTCTGCGGCAGGTATAGATAAGCCGTAAGCGTCATCCACATCGGCGATTATCGTCACGATATCGAAGGAATCTAATACTCCCTCGTCTATCAAAGCACTGTGAGATGAAAAGTCGATTTCCGGATGCAAATCGGATAGAATAGACAAAAGCTTTTCCATATTCATCTTCCTTTGTATATGCTAAGCAGTTCAGTCCGGTCGATTTTGCCATTCATGGTAAGTGGGAATTCTTTTAGGGGTATTACTGCATTGGGGTGCATATAGCGCGGCAGGTGTTCTTTGAGATAAACCATGGTTTGGGCGGCGGTGGCTGTGCCGCTGATGAACAATACCAGTTTGTTCTTTTCTGTATCATATACGCAAACAGCGCGTACCACACCCGCCAGAGCTGCCGCAGCGCTCTCTAATTCTCCCAGCTCAATACGATGTCCCATGTGTTTTATTTGAAGATCCCGGCGGGAGCAAAACACCAGTTCTCCTGAATCGTTCAGCATACCTATATCCCCACTACGGTAAATTAGCTCTCGGTAGGATTTATTCAGGGGGTTTTGCGTGAAAACAGAGGCGGTTTTTTCCTCGTCATTGTAATAACCCAGGGTGAGGGAGGCGCCGGCTATGCATATCTCCCCCTCCAGCCCCGGTTTTGTTACCTGGCTGTCTCCATTAAGCAGCATGACCCGTGTATTACGGAAGGGTTGCCCAATGGGCACAGGCTCGCCGGGGGCAAAATCCCGCTTTACCTCATACCAGCAGGACATACCGGTGCATTCTGTGGGGCCGTAGAGGTTGATAAAACGCGCTTTGGGCAAAGCCTTGCGCCATAAGGCGAGCTGAGCTTGAGGGAACACCTCGCTGCCAAAAGCCACCGTACGCAGATGATCAAGCGTATTATTCTCTAGTGCGCCTGTGCCGGATAATATGGTCAGCGCCGATACTACCCAGCAAATGGTATTTATTCTATGGGTATTAAGGTATTCTATCAGCCGCACCGGGAACATGAACAGTTCCTTGGGTATTAAATAAGTTGTGGCGCCGAATTTGAGGGTAGGGTAGAGTTCCTTAAGGCAAGCATCTACATACAATGGGGTTTGGTTGCCAAAAACAGTGTCTTGGGAAAAGCCCAGAACATCGGAGAGGCTTTCGATATAGTCGATTACTGAACGATGACTAGCCGCCACCCCCTTAGGCTTCCCTGTAGAGCCGGAGGTATATACAATATACAGCAGATCGGTATCGATGGCGCTTTGACGAATCCCGGCTAGCGCTTTATCGTCGATTTCCGTTTGCGTCATTACGGTAAAATTGTATGCGGCGCCGTGATAATCCAGGGTAGAAAGAAGCAAGCTGGTTTTTTCTTCATATATTACAACAGCTGGCTTAAGGCTTTCGAAAACACCTTCAATACGGTTCCTCGCCATTTCGGGGTCCACCGGCACATAGGCGCAGCCGGCGCATACTGCTCCCCAAAAAGCAGCTATAGTATTGCTTGAACGTTCCATTAATATGACCACAGGTATACGCTTATGCCCCATCCGCATGAGAAATGTGCCTATAGCGCGAGAAAGCATCTGCACCTGAAAAAAAGTTAAACCGTGCTTACCGTCACTATACGCCAGTTTGTTGGGTAAACTCTTCGCGGCATCATCAAGGTATTCCAAAACATTTATCAACTATGGCGCCTCCGATATTTTGTTTGGTCACTTAGGATTTCCTTTGTCCTTTGTTGCAGCAGGAGTAAAACTATTAATGTTGAATACTGTTCTTAAAGTGAGGTTAAGAAAATAAACATAATAAAACAAAAAAAACTATCGGAGTTTGCTTTAGTTGTTAAGCCTATGTTAGCAGCTTTGGGTATTTGTTTTGTTTTTTTTACGGTTATTTTTCTTTATTGTGAGTTGGTTTTTCGGTATTTTTCCGGAATCGGTATTGAGGGTTTTCTTCTTTCGCTGCTTCTTAATCTTCCTATTATTGCAGTGATCACCTTAATACTATTTATAGCTCCTAAACAAACAGTATTTTTTATAACCGAGTTAAGTATGATTTTTATCTCTTTGCTCTATAGTTCCCAGCTAATATATAATCGTATATTTCATGAGTTCTATTCAATTGATAAAATCGTAACGGGGTTGTCGGCAATTTACCAGTTTCATGAGATTATGTTCAATACTATGGCAGAGAATTACGTGGCAATATTGTTATTACTTTTGCCCATAGCTATTGCGGTTATATTACTTAAAACCCACTTTCCCTTCCTTAATACCGGCAAATATTGCATATCTGTTTTGCATACCAGCCTATCGAATAGATATATTGGCTTTTCAATAATACTGCTCTTGCTTTGCCATTTTTTATTGCTATTGCCTGTTGTTTTAGACCCTTATTCGCAGCAGGCAATACAGTATGGGCAAGGGGAGGAAAGCCGCGTTTCCTCGGTTCGGGAGGTAAGCTTGGTCATTACTATGGAGATCGATTTATTATCTCATTTCATTGAGGCAAAAAACCTTCCTTTGGTACATCAACTCCCGCCCGCTTCTGTAGTGGACGAGCCGCTCAAAGCAACCGAGCCGCCATTTGAGGAAGATGACTATTCACGCGATCTGGCTATGATTCCTCCATGGTTGGGTAAAGTTAACGGTCTGGATATCGATTTTCAGGCTTTAGTAGAGCGGGACATAAAAAATAGTAAATTACTTCAGCTCCATGAGTATTTCAGATTTCTTGAGCCCAGTGAGCAAAATGAACATACGGGAATCTTTAAAGGTTACAATTTAATAACTATATGCGCCGAAGCTTTCAGTTCATATGTTATCGATCCACAGCGAACGCCCATTTTATATATGATGCAAAATGAGGGAATCAATTTTTTAAATTTTTATAGCATCTATGGCGCCGGTACTATAGGAGGTGAGCTTAGCCTAATTACAGGTCTTATGCCCAGAGGTGGCGAAGCGTGGTGCCGCGAAGCGGCAAAGGTGTACCTGCCTTTTTCTTTTGCTTCCCAGTTCAATAGGCTGGGGGTGCAGCCTATTGCTTATCATAGCGGTTCTTATACTTACTACGACCGTCATAGAATGTTCCCTGCGCTAGGATATATTTATAAAGCGCGTGACCATGGTTTAGCAATAAATAACCCCGATTGGCATGTGAGCGATCAAGAAATGATCGAGCTTTCTATTAACGATTATATCAATGATGAATTGTTCTATGTTCATTATATGACTCTTAGCGGGCATTCTCCTTACAGTTTCGGCGGAAATCCTTTATCTAAAAAAAATCAAGAAGCAGTAAAAGATCTGCCATATTCAATAAAGATAAAAGCGTATCTTGCCTGCCAAATAGAGCTAGAGCATGCTCTGAAGTATTTACTAGAGCAACTGGAAGAAGCAGGTATTGCCGAACGCACTTTAATAGTTTTAGCCACCGATCATTATCCGTATGGTTTAACCAAAGAAGATATTTCTGAGCTGGCAGGGCATACGGTTGATCCTGCTTTTGAGCTTTACAAAAGCTCTTGTATTATGTATGTTAAAGGCATGGCAAAAGAAGTGGTGAAAGCTCCTTCTTTTGTTCCGGATATAGCGCCTACTGTATCCAATTTATTGGGGTTTGATTTCGATTCCCGTTTCTTTACCGGGCGGGATGTTTTTTCTACTGCCCCGGCTTTAGTATTTCTCGATACTGGTTTTATTACCGAAGTTGGCGTATATGACAAGAATCGCGGCAGTTTTATACCATATGAGGATGTGGATGCGCCTAAAGAATACCGCGAATCTATACAAAGCATTATAGACGCAAAAAAATCTGCTCTTATGCAAATGATAAAGCTTGATTATTTTACGCAGATTAAAGAATATCTGGTTTTTTAAAGAAAACGATATTTTTAACCCGTATCTTATTTCATTACTTCCGGGTATAAAGATGTATCGTAAGAATAATAATCCTTGCCGCGTATTTTGGCAAGAGCTTGGGCTTGGTCTTCGGTGAGCATAAAACAGTCGCCGCCGTTTTGATGGGGTGTGGAATCGAAATGATACCAGCCTTCACCGGTGTTGACCAGGTTCCAATAGTGGCAAACTCGCGCGCTCGGTATGCGATGAACTAATGTATTATCTATACCGGCGGTTGTCAGTAATAGTTGGGCTACACAAGCGTAAACAAAGCAGTCGCCTCTTCTATCTTTAAGGCCACTATAAGCGGCGATGTTTGAATCTTCTTTTGGGCTGGTGTTTATATAGAAGATATGGTTGCGAACCCACATATATATAGCATATGCTTTTTCATACGGGCTCATATAGGTATTGATGATCTCTTTTAGCAGAATATTAGCCATTTCATATACTTGCTTTTGCGAAACATTTAAAACAGTAATGCTCCCCTCTGCTACCGTTGTATTACCGCTGGAATCTGTGGCGCTATATATAACAGGGTATTTTCCTGCTGTATTTTGATCGACGGCACTGGAATCTATTTTTAGCAGCACTTCTTCATCGCGGTTATCGGTAACGGTAATATCCGCACGATAAGCAATAGCTGTACCATCGAATACAGTTTTATCCAGTAACCCGCTTATTATTGGTGGCTCGGTATCGAAAGAAAGGGTTAGGGCAGATACGATTTCCGTGGTATTATTATAAGTGTCTTTTAAAAGAATTCCAACAGTTTGCTCACCTTCCAGTAAATAGTTAGGCTCAGCAATAAAGCTTACGCTAACCGGTGTTTCATCGACGATATTTGTCACGAAATCTTGAGCTTCGCATGTATCGCCAATATACTTATATAGGTGTAAAGGAGTAGCAGCTGGCGGAGTAATATCCAGAATATCTAAAATGCACCAATATTTTTTGCCTGCTAAAGATATGATCACCTCATGCCAGCCGGGAGTATCAAAATTTATCTCCTGCAAATCTGTTTCAAGTTTAAAAAGTTCTTCATCTTTTTGGGAAGCATTTTCAATAAAGCTGAGTGCAGTTATCTGATTTTTATCTAGTTTTGGCGGTATTTCCAGCCTCTCGATAGCCTTATAAACATGCAACTCCGATATAATATTCAGTGTATTGTTCCCGGCGTCTGTTAACTGCACAGTTACATAACTTAAGCCAGTGTTCATAGTATTGGGCTTGCTGATAAAAGATATTTCTACCGGGGTTTGATCATCTATATCACACACAAATTCTTGAGGGCTGAGCTTTTCTCCTACCCAAGCAAATACGGTTGTGGGAAGGGCTTTAGGGGGAATAGTATCTTGTATAATAATAGTAGAGTTGAAGGTTTTTTTCCCTACGGCAATAATTACTGGGTAAGCCCCCGGTACAATACTATCGATAGGTAAAGCGGATAAAAATGCACCTGTTTTACCCTCGGCGATGATGAACTCATCAATTTGGGGCAACGGTTCACCAGCTTCAATGATTAGGCTTTTTTGCACAAGGGGACGCCAAGCAAAGGCGATCTGAATTTTGGTCGCTAAGATGATTAAAAGTGTGACGATTATTACGGCAAGCAGCTTTTTTTTATTTTGCCGCCATAAAGCGCTAGGGTTTTTTATTATATACATATGGGGCCGCTAAATACCCGCTCACCACCATTTTCATTGTTTATTTAAGCCTCTACAGGCAAAGCCAACTTTAGGTTTGAAATAGTGTTTTTGTAATATCCTTTGGTATATTGGCTAAAATATCGGAGGCTATTGATTGTCCCCGCATTAATGCTTTGGCGATTTTTTCTTTTTCGATATGGCGTCCCACAGAAATAGAAAACACAATACCCGGAATATCATCATACCTAATATTGGGGAAATTTCCTTTTTCTTTTTCTAAGAATAATATTCTTTCTACAGCCGGAGGAATATAATTATCAAAAAGTAGCAATAAATCGGAAGAAACTTCAAAGTTATGCGCCTGCGCTATTTGTATCATAGCCTCATTGCCCAAATTTTGTATGCTTTCCATGTAAATATCTTGTTTAAGGCATTCCAGGTAAAAGTATCGGCAAGGATGCTTCATAAAAAAGCCCGCGCATAAACAAATCATAGTTGAGGAACGTTCTAGCTGGTGTTTGCCTGGTGTCAGCCGATGTGAAACTTGGGCTTTTAAGTAATTTAAATAGCGTTCAATAACTGTTACGGCTATTTGTCTTTTTGTTTTATAATGGTAGGTAGCTAAGCCCAAGCTTACACCGGCGGCAGCGGCAATTTGCCGCATAGAAGTTTTACTATAACCGTTTGCTATAAATAGTTCATTTGAGCAATACAAGATGTATTTTTCCCTGCTCATTTTTTGTTTATTAAACGATGCCATTATAACACCTCTGTTATAGCTAATTGCTAATAGATGTTCATAGCTGCGTTGAATCCATCATGTGTGGCATCGATTATTTTACCGGCCTTACGGCAATCTCCCACCGTAACAAATTCCGGTGCATAAGATCGTAAAATTTCAGCTTCTTCATTTAAAGCTATGCGCCCAACTGCTAAGATCACGGAATCTGCCATAAAAGTATGAATATCGCCCTTGCTATCTACAGCGTGTATGCTTTTTTCAGTGATTTCCAGCGCTTTTAGGTTGGTTTTCGCCTGGAAATTATCATATTTGCTAATTTCCTGCATCAGTGCTTCACGACCACGGAAATTGGCGTCGGCTGCGATTTCATCTTCCTGTTCTAAAACAAGTACTTCATGACCTTTCATGGCTAAATCCAGCCCTTCCTCTGTACCGCTCATGCCGCCGCCAATTATCACTACGCGGTTTCCCATATGCTCTGAAGCAGCCGACATTTCTTCAATTGTTCTCACATGAGGAAATTGGCAACCGGCAATATTGGCAATACGGGCGCGCGCCCCTAAAGCCGCAATCAGATCGTCTGGTTTTAGTATTTGAATAAGCTGTGGCGTGACTTCGGTATTAAGCATTACCGTAACTTTTTGATTATATAAACGGTTGATCAGTGATTGCTTGAACTTTAGTAAATCTTTCTTGAAGAGAATATGCGAGTGCATATTCAACGCGCCGCCTAATGCTGCTGTTTTTTCGCATAGTATTACTTCATGGCCGCGTTCGGCAGCTACAATAGCAGCCTGCATGCCAGCGGGCCCACCGCCTGCAATCAATACTCTATGGGCGCAGCGGGGCTTATCCCATAAGCGAAACTGAAATTCACGTCCGCAGGTGGGGTTAACGGCGCATTTCATAGCGCGGCTGGCATAGGGCAAAAGCGATACGAAGGTTTCGCTCATACAGGTGTTGCAGCGCAAACAAGGTACGATTTCATTATCGCGGCTCTCTTTTGCTTTGCGCGGTAGTTGCGGGTCTGCCATTAAGCCGCGTACCATAGCAATAACATCTGCCTGCCCCGTAGCGATTATCTCTTCCATTAGCTCCGGATACCCCAAGCGCCCAACCGTAACCACTGGGGTTTTAACATGCTTTTTGATAGCGGCGGAAATATCGGTGTTAACGCCATGCGGTAAGAACATGGTAGGAAACATACGCGGCACGGTATCTTTTTTGGCAAAGCTGGATACCGATACATGAATAAGATCAACTTTGCCGTCGAGCATTTTTGCAAAGTCTATGCTTTCTTGTATTTCTTCTGCGCTGTCTGTAGAAACTTTGCCGGAAAAACGGAATTCAATGGGAAAATCTGCTCCGCAACGCTTTCTTATGCGCTCAATAATCAATAAAGGAAAGCGCGCCCTATTTTCCAGGCTGCCGCCAAAACGATCTGTACGGCGGTTTTCTTCGGCGGAAAGAAATTGCGAAATTAGCCAGCCATGAGCACCATGTATCATACACATGTCGAAACCGCCCACCCGGCCCATATATGCAGCTTGGGCAAAAGCTTCTACAGCGCGCTCTATATCCTGTTCATTCATTTCAACAGCCTCATAAATTTGGCCATAGCGGTGATGTATGCCGGCGCTGGCGCTGTAAACAATGGGCCCTTTAGTGAATTTGGGGTTAGCCCAATGACCGGGATGAATCAGTTCGATAGAGGCGATAGCCCCATGTTGCTTAATGGCGTCTGAACATTCCAGTAAACTGGGCAAAATATCGCGGTTATCTAAAGGCGTGGTACGGTCATGCGCCTGACCGGTATAGGTATCTACTGTAGTTTCTCCCACCGTTACTAAGGCGGCGCCGCCTTGTGCGAAGGCTTGATACATGGCGATGTTTTCTTTACAGAAATCTCCATTGAGCAAGGTGTCTGAAAAGCCCATAGGCGCGCCGGCAATGCGGTTTCTTAATGTCAGTGGACCTATCTTAAGCGGGCTGAAAAGATTGGGGAATTTGTTATACATGAATATATCTCCTTATTTTAGACAAAATCCTCTTTGTCTATTGCTTCATGCGGGCAGGAAAAATAACATATACCGCACTCGTTGCAGCCATAATAATCTATGCAGGCTTTGTTGTCATGTATTGTTATGATGTCGGTCATGCAGTTTTTTTCACAGATACCGCAAGCATTGCACTTATCATTTATAGTATACATCCAAGGCCGTATTTTTTGGTCTCCGAAGTAAAAACGTAAACGCGCGATTTTGTCATCTTGGTATACATGGAATACTTCGCCCTCGCCACTTTCTAATAAGTAAATTTGAAAATTATCAAGATCTTTACGATAAAGGGCTTCTGTACCGCGGTTTTGTTGCCAATAGCGTTTACGGATATGCATATCATCAATCTTTTTTACATAAGCGTTTATACGCACTGCTATATCGTTTATAGCAATTCCGCAAACGTAGGGGAAAACCTCTATTTCATCGTAAAAATGTTTGCCGCGGGAGGCGCCCACATACATATTGCCAACATCATCCAAACGATGCACTTCCAACCCACGGCTTGTTGGTGTTTTACCGTCTATGGCGGTGGTGGCAAAAGCCATGTATCCTATAGAAAATGCAAAATTGAAGGCAGCTGTTTTTATCTCTTCATTGGTACTTTGTGGCGTTAAACCCAGACATATTGGCCCTTGATACATATTTTACCTCCTTATGCGGCTTCATAGCTGGTTTCGATTTGAATCTGTTTGCCGCCTTTTCTTTTACTCATCACAATAGCATATATAACAGCCAGCACAGCATAAATGATTATGCAAATTTTCTGCGGTGTATTGAGGATGTCGAAGAGGAAATATTCAAAGACCAGGCAAACTACTGCGCCGGCTATGCAGATCAGGTTATATAGCCAATTAGACATATGGAAAATAGATTTTTCCCATAGTTGTGGCACTACTTTTGGCATGCGCAATAAGGTAATAATAATGATGATATTACCCACATTAGCCAAAAATGTTCCGACAATTGCAATAGATTCTATGTCCCATCCTGTTATTAGTATAATTCCTGCCATGAGAGTTATAAACAGCAGAACCCAATGGGGAGAATGATATTTTTTATTGATCGCGCCAAAGCGTTTTGGTAACCAACCGTCATTGCAGGCTTGCACAACAGGGGGAGGCAGCCAGCCCATTAAGGCGTTAAGTGAGGTTACCAAGGCAAAAATAGCGCCGCCAATAATAAAGAATATATACAACCAAGAAGGCAGTACGGTAACCGCCACTTTAGCCAGTGATTGCCCCTCTACTTCACTAATGGGTAAAACACCCGCAGCTACTACGGAAACCATGGCATAAATAATCATGATCACTATTGAAGATGTGATAATGGCGAAAGGAATATCCTTGGTGGGGTTTTTGCACTGACGCCCGAAATTGATAACCATGCCAGCGCCGCCGCAGGCGAAATTCATTAAAGCTGCGGCATACATAATACCTCTCCATCCATTGCGCATGAAATCCGGCGGCTGAAAAAAGCCGGGCTGAACATGACGGAAACCAAAAAACGAGAAAATAAGGAGTGCAGCTACAAGCACTACGACCATCGCTTTTTGCACGCCGGCTGCTATTTTGATGCCCAGAAAATTAATCAAGGCGATAATGAACAGTAACGCTATAGCGACAAATTTAAAGTTTAAACCAGAAACTAAACCAAGCATATATTGGGCGAAAGCTGTACAATAAAGCGAAGCGCCGAAGAAATTGGTCAGCCAAAAGGCAGTGTATACACCGGCAAAAGTTTTGCCGCCTAAAAGTGCGGAAAGCGTATACATTCCGCCGTTCATGCGTATGGTAGATGATACAAGCATATTAGGTAGAATTGAAATCAGTGTCATGATAGCACAAATCACCATAGCAATAGCTACCGACCGGCCCGTAAGCCCAATAGCTACGCCAACCACCGACATAATACCGCCGCCGATAACATTGCCAATGGCTATTGAAGTCAAATCCATTTTTCCCAGTACTTTTTCTTCTGTGGATGCTATAGTTGCCAAGTAAACCACTCCTTTCAAAAATAGATATTATTAATTGTAATAATGTGAAAATGTATGATCAATAAAATAAAACCGCTGTTTTTTGGCATTCCTCCTTTCATTCTTCAAAATATCCCCGAAAACTCAAAAGTCAAGCTATCACAGTTTAGCCAGTGCCTTTACTGAAATTTTGCATAGCACAAGCTAGTAAGGTTTAAGACGCTTTTAATTATTATAAACGCCCCAAACAGCTTGATATTCTTCGTAATTTTTGCGGCCTAAATCCTAAATAATTCACCGGGAGTTTTCGAGGAGGTTTGCTTAACGATTCGGAAACGATGTAAACGCATATAGTGCTTGTTTGTATTTTACTGTACAAGTATAGTTTTTGTCAAGCGTTAATTGCGGCTTTTGCAAAAATTTTTAAGCAATTTACAGCTTTTCGCTTGACGTTTTAAAATTTATTGACAGCTTTATTAAAGTAATATACAATAAAGGTTGTATCGGCGTTTGCTATTCATTTGCTTAAAATGCATATACAAGTGTTTTAGGAGGGAATAAAAATGGCGAAGCAAAAATTTGAAAGAACAAAACCCCATGTTAATGTGGGAACAATCGGTCACGTTGATCATGGCAAGACAACTCTAACGGCTGCTATAACACTGAGCTTATCGAAAGTGGGCGGCGCGGTAGCCACAGCCTA
>WRKD01000181.1 GCA_009778255.1 Bacillota bacterium | reverse complement strand
GTGATCGACGCCCACAACTACGATATAGCCATGGTCGACTATATGGTAGAAAATGGTTTAGGCGAGGGTTGGGATGATTATGCATCCTATACCGTGGGCCATGCCGCCCAATTATGGGATTCGGCTTTCCACGCCGGCAAATCTTTCACCGACACCGGTTATTATCAAACCATTTACGGCGGTAAGGATTTCGGTACTCTTACTTCCACCATCTCGGCCCAGGAAGGCCCGCGCTATTTCACCAGCGAAAGTTCCGGCCTGACCTGGCAAAAGGGTATAATCAAACCCGGCAGCATTTTCCAATGGGAAGAGCAAGACGGCAGGGAAATAGTTTCCGGTGATACCATCAACGAATTCCACGATACCCGCAACGATTTACATTTCTATATTCTGGCTAAGAACACCCATGAAGGCAAATATGGCGATTTCATCAGCTACACCGTGGGCATGCTGCATGGCGCCGGTGTGGCGGTAGATGGCGAGCTAATAGTTGAACTGGCTGATGTTGAAAAAGATCTTCCGGGCAATGTAGCGGTAGCCTATTATAAAGTTACCAATACCGGCAGCGCCACAGATATAGTACGCTTAGGTGTTAAAGGCGACATAGAAGGAGTGCTCTTAAACGATTTATATGCTGTTGGCGCCGGTGAAACCATCATCGTGCCGGTGTATATTGAGGTTCCGGAATTTGCTCCCGGCTGGAAGGAACTTGAAGTAACCGCCATCGCTTCTTCCGAGTCTAATGCTACAAAAATTGGCGAAGCCACAGTAACAGGGGCAGAGTTCATTTGGGAAAAAGTTGATCAGGTAGTGGTATCGGCATTTGTCGAGAAGCTCAACGGAAACAAAAACAACCTGACCATTACCCTCATTGAGTATTATAACAGTGGCAGAGTCGAGACCTATACCAAAACCTTCTCCATCAATAATAACGCTGAAGGCATCTATGATGTAGCAGGGTATAATGTATATGTCGACACCAAAGGCAATACGCAAATCCGCGCTTGCTATGTTGTGGAATAAACCCAACTTTTCATGAAAAAGGGGCTGTCGCACTTTATGGTGCGGCAGCCCCTTTTTTTCTTTACTATATACAATGCTAAATTCCCATTTCTTCTTTAATGGCAGCCTGGGCAGCAGCTAAACGAGCTATGGGCACACGGAAAGGTGAGCAGCTTACATAAGCCAGCCCCAAATGATGGCAGAATTCCACCGAACTGGGGTCGCCGCCATGTTCGCCACAAATACCCAATTTTATTTCGGGGCGCGTACTTTTACCTTTTTCAACTGCCATTTTCATCAAAGGGCCTACCCCTTTTTGATCCAAACGAGCAAAAGGATCGCTTTCAAAAATTTGCTTTTTATAATAATCAGCCAAAAATGAGCCGGCATCGTCTCGCGAAAAGCCAAAGGTCATTTGACTTAAATCATTGGTGCCGAATGAGAAAAACTCGGCGGTTTCGGCAATTTCATCTGCAGTAATACAGGCGCGTGGTATTTCTATCATTGTACCAACTAAGTATTTTAATTCCATACCAGATTCTGCAATCAGCTTATCGGCAACTTTCACCACTATATCGCGCACATAACGAAATTCCTTAGCTTCACAGGTCAAGGGTATCATTATTTCCGGCACAATATTATAGCCATGGTTCTTTTTAACCTCCAAAGCAGCCTCGATAATAGCGCGCGCCTGCATTTGCGCTATTTCCGGATATGTAATAGCTAAACGTAGACCACGATGACCCATCATAGGGTTAAATTCATGCAATTGACTGCAACGTTCCTTAACAGCGGCAAAGGGCAAGCCTATTTCCTGAGCCAAAGCAGCAATACTTTCATCATCTTGGGGAAGAAATTCATGAAGCGGCGGATCAAGTAAACGCACAGTTACTGGGCGTTCCTGCATAACCTGGTAAATTCCCGAAAAATCTTTTCTCTGCATAGGCAGTAAATAATCTAACGCTTTACGTCTTTGCTCTTCACTTTCGGCAAGAATCATCTGACGCATACGGAAAATACGGTCTTCCTGAAAGAACATATGCTCTGTACGGGTCAGGCCTATACCTTCCGCGCCAAAACCGATAGCATTAGCCGCATCTTCCGGTGTATCGGCATTGGTACGCACCTTTAATCGGCGAAACTTATCTGCCCAGGCCATAAAACGGCCGAAATCTCCGGTAATACTTGGTTCCATAGTGGGAATATCGCCGGCATATATCTTACCGGTACTGCCGTCTAAAGATATATAATCGCCCTCGTGAAAAACTTTGCCGCCCAAAGAAAAGGTTTTGGTATTCTCATCAATGCGGGCTTCTCCGCAGCCGGCTACGCAGCAAGTTCCCATACCACGCGCCACCACCGCAGCATGAGATGTCATCCCTCCGCGTGAAGTGATGATGCCTTGGGCAGCTACCATGCCTTCGATATCCTCAGGTGATGTTTCCTGCCGGGCCAATATTACGCGCTCGCCGCGTTCTTTCTCGGCAAATGCAGCCGCCTCTGCAGTGAAATATAACCTACCGGCAGCCGAGCCCGGTGAAGCAGGTAAGCCACTGCCCAAGACTTCCGTTTTTGCCAGTACTTTAGCATCAAAAGCAGGATGTAATAATTGGTCTAACTGTTTAGGGTCTACCTTCAAAACGGCTTCTTGCTCGTTCAGCATTTTTTCATCTACCAAATCCACCGCAATTTTCAAAGCGGCGGCAGCGGTACGTTTACCATTGCGAGTTTGTAAAAAATACAGCTTTCCATTTTCTATGGTAAATTCCATATCCTGCATATCTTTATAATGGGTTTCTAATCTATGGGCTATCTCCATAAATTGTTTATATATTTGCGGCATATCCTGTTCCAGCACAGATATGGGTTTGGGTGTACGGATACCGGCTACCACATCTTCACCCTGAGCATTGATCAGGTATTCTCCAAATATTAGTTTTTCACCGGTTGCTGGGTTACGAGTAAAAGCCACTCCGGTACCGGAGGTATCGCCCATATTGCCAAAAACCATCATTTGCACATTTACAGCGGTGCCCCAATTACCTGGTATATCATTCATGCGCCTATAAACAATAGCGCGATTATTGTTCCAGGAACGGAATACAGCTTTTACCGATTCTAATAATTGTTCTTTGGGTGAAGAAGGAAAATCACATCCGCTTGCTTGGCGATAAATTATCTTATACTCATCGATAATTTCCCGCAAATCCTCAGCGGATAGTTCGGTATCGAAATGCAAACCTTTTTGTTCCTTAGTTTTTTCCAATACCATCTCAAAATTATGTTTAGGAATTTCCATTACAACATCTGAAAACATCTGTATAAAACGGCGATATGAATCATAGGCAAAACGCGGGTTTTGGGTACGCTCTATTAGCCCCTGTAAAGAAGCTTCGTTTAACCCCAAGTTTAATATAGTATCCATCATACCTGGCATGGAAGCACGCGCGCCGGAACGAACAGATACGAGCAATGGGTCTACTTCGTCGCCGAACTTTTTGCCGGAGATTTCTTCCAGCTTTGCCATAGCAATTTCTATCTCTTCTACAATATAATCGGCTATTTTTTCCGATTGCTCATAATAATCCGTACAGGCTTCAGTAGTAATAATAAAGCCCGGTGGCACCGGTAAACCTAAATTTGTCATCTCTGCCAAATTTGCGCCCTTACCACCCAGCAGATTTTTCATAGATGCTGACCCTTCTTCAAACAAATATACGAATTTCTTTTCCATATGATACCTTCTTTCCAATATTTTATATTATATATTAACGCTGATTAAAGGCAAATGCTTGATCAACGGTTTTTTTAAATAAAGTTTTACTTCTCTTTTTCAACCAAACGAGAAAGATCGCCCAGTTCTTGCGCTAGAGTTACTATATGTTTCAATAAAGCTAAGCGGTTATGGCGCAGTTCGCGATCTTTATCCATTACCATAACAGCCGCAAAAAAGTTATCTATATAAACTGAAAGGCCTGCCAAGTGTTCCAAAGCTTTTTTATATTGCCGGGAACGCAAGTCATCGTCCATTTTGCTGTGTATTGATTTTATGCGTTCATACAATTGTTTTTCAGAGTCGTCTTGCAATAATTCCTCCCTTAGCGCAGGAAACGCTCCTGCATCTGTAACATCTCCTTTTTGTGCGGCAGAACGCAGCAAATTGTCTGCGCGGGTAAAGCCGGTGAGCAATAAATCGAAACCAGGCAAATTACGATATTCATGTAGAGCACGTGCTTTAAGAATAGTTTCGAAAATATTAGCGTTATACTGATTTTCCATAGCCTGTATCACATCGTAGGATAAGCCTTCTTCATTTAGAGCAGCAGCTATACGTTGACGTAGAAAAGTCAGCAACTGAGTTATTTCTTTGAGGAAATCAATTTTGGCAGGCTCTGCCATATGAGGTTTTAACAAACTAAAAGCCTTTTTCATTAAATCCTTTCCTGATAAGAATAAACCGTGCCTGACCATAATTTGCACACAACCGGTAGCTGCACGGCGTAGGGCAAAAGGATCTTGTGAACCACTGGGAATCAAGCCCACAGCGAAAAAACCTGCCAAAGAATCGATCCTATCGGCTAAGGCCAGCGCAACTGCTGGTTTACTTAATGGGAGCTCGTCTTTGGCAAAGCGCGGTAAATAATGTTCCCGAATAGCACAGGCTACCGCTTCATCTTCACCTGCAACTTGAGCATAATATGAGCCCATGATCCCTTGAAGCTCGGGAAATTCATAAACGACATGCGAGAGTAGATCGGCCTTTGCCAGAGATGCCGCCCGTTCTGTTTGATACAATTCCTCCTGGCTATACCCCAGTAAACTGCCAATATAGGCAGATAATTCTCTGAGGCGCTGGGTCTTTTGCTTCATATCGCCCAATTTTTCATGAAAAACGATTTCGCCTAGTCGATCTGCCAGAGTATCCAGCGGCTGCTGTAAATCTTCTTGCCAGAAGAAAGCAGCATCTGCTAATCTGGGATGAATCACCCTTTCATTACCATGTCTTACGGTATCTAAATAATGCTCGTCGCCATTGCGCACAGCAATGAATCTATTCAATAAACCGCCTTCTTCATTATAAACAGGGAAATAACGCTGATGCTCGCGCATAGGCGTTATAATTAGTTCCGCAGGTAAATCAAGATACTTCTCGTCAAAAGCACCGGCGAAAGCAGTGGGGTATTCCAGCAGAAACACCACCTCTTCCAACAACTCTCTATCTTCCTTTACCATGCCATTTAATGATGCAGCTACTTGCTGAATCTGCTTCCATACCAACTCGCGCCGTTCTTGTTGATCGCAAATAACAAAGTTTTGCCTCAGTAATTCCAGGTAATACTGGGGTTCGCTGATTTTTATCATTTGTGAACCCAAGTTACGATGGCCACGAGAAAATCTGTCGGCAGATATTCCGGCAATACACAAGGGCAAAGTATCGGTGCCCCATAAAGCTACTAGCCAATGGATGGGCCGGGCAAAGCGCATTTCCTCATAACCCCAACGCATTGGCTTGGGAAAGGAAATATTAAACAATATACTTTCCAAAATTTGAGGTAATATATCTACTGCTTTTTGCCCTTTCACCTCTTTAACGGCAAACACATACAGGTTATCGCCAACTTTTTTATGTTGCACATCTTCTTCATTAATACCTTGCCCTTTACAAAAACCCTGCAAAGCGCGGCTGGGCTTACCTTCTTTATCGTAAGCAACAGTTAAACTGGGCCCCTTGGCTTCAACTATACTATCTGCTTGTAGAGACGTCAACCCTTTCACCAATATAGTGAGCCTACGGGGGGTTGCATAAATATGTAGTTGCTCATAGGGCAGACCAGCTTCGTTCATAGCCTCTTTTGCTAAGCTTTGTAATTGGTCAATAGTCGGAGGCAAAAAACGCGCGGGTATTTCTTCCACCCCTATCTCAAACAGTAAATCGCGCTTATCCATGAGAGGTAATCCTTTCTCAACAAACTTTTAGATTATTAATCTATGCCAAGCTTTTTTCGTAAAGATTCATCTTTTAATAGTGGAAAACCCAACTTACGCCGCTGCTCCACGTAAGCCAAAGAGCATTTTTTAGCCAAGTGACGCACCCGGGCTATATAGCCCTGTCGCTCAGCCACATATATAGCTCCACGCGCATCTAATAAATTGAAGGTATGCGAGCACTTAAGAAGATAATCGTAAGCCGGCTGCACATAGCCCAGTTCCGTTATACGCATAGCTTCGCTCTCGAACATATTAAAAAGTTTGAATAGCATATCTACATCGGCTGCCTCAAAGTTATAATGAGAATAATCTACCTCGTTTTGATAAAAGACATCTCCATAGTTAATGCCTTCTACCCATTCAATATCGAATATACTATCCTTTTTTTGTATAAACATGGCTAAACGTTCTATACCATATGTTAGTTCACCGCTCACCGGCTTGCAATCTAAACCACCGCATTGCTGAAAATAAGTGAATTGAGTGATCTCCATACCGTCTAGCCATACTTCCCAGCCTAAGCCCCAAGCACCTAAGGTGGGGCTTTCCCAATTATCTTCTACAAAACGAATATCATGCTCCTCAGCCTTAATACCCAAAACTGCCAGGGAACGCAGATATAATTCTTGAATATCGGCTGGCGAGGGTTTTAAAAGCACCTGATATTGATAATAATGCTGCAACCGGTTGGGGTTTTCGCCGTAGCGTCCATCGGTGGGGCGGCGGCTGGGTTCTACATAAGCCACCTTCCATGGTTCCGGCCCCAAAGCGCGCAATGTGGTAGCCGGGTTCATTGTACCCGCCCCTTTTTCAATATCATAGGGTTGCAGTATTATACAACCTACGCTACCCCAAAATTCATTTAAAGCTCCAATTATTTGCTGAAAATTCATTATTAGCAAATCCTCCACAATATAATAACTATACGACAGGATTCATTTTAACAAAAGGCAGTCGCTTCGTCAACCATTGCTTTATATATTGCAATATTTACACATTTTACAGCAGACTCTTCAACATATCCTTTGCCCGCAAGGCATACTGTAAATGATACTCCATATATAGCCCAATAGCTTGTTCCAATTCTTGTAAACACTCTTGGCTTATCTTTAGCTGCGGCAAACTGCTAAAAGGCTCTCGTAGAATATGGCGCATGGTCATAATAGCGCCTAGGCTAAGGGGAGAATTTGGTAATTCTTTTGCGCAGCTAATACATAGTAACCCTCCTCTGGCTGGTGAAAGCAGAAAACTACCGCCTTTAAGCCCCCTTCCACAATTCATACAGTTTTCCAAATACGGCGCCAAACCAAGGGCGCTTAAAAGATGAAGTTCAAAAAAGCAGGAAGCATGAGATGGCGAAATATCCATATCTAACAAAGAAAATGCGGAAAGCAATAGCACAAAAACACTACGGCTGGGCTTACCCTCTGGCATAGAAGAAATAATGAGTTCCGTCATATAAGAAGCATAGGCTATTTTCTCTAAATCTTGTCTTAAAGAGATAAAAGGCCGCATAACCTCTCCCTGAAAAATAATATCTAAGCTACCGCGCCCTTTAGCCAGATTAAGATTCACCTGAGTAAAAGGCTGAATTAGGCCGCGCAAACCACCGTTTGGGCGACTGGCCCCCTTAGCCAAAACGGTCAGCCTTCCTCTCTCGAGCGAGTATAGGTTGACCAACTTATCATATTCCTTATAAAGGCGATTACGCAAAACGATCGCCTGCAAATTATAGTACTTTTCTTCACTCATCGGTTCATTATAACATAAAAAAAGAGCGTTTTCACGCTCTTTTTTGTATTTATCTTAGTATACGGTGAATACTATTCTTCTACTTTATTTTTAGCTGCCTTCAACCCACGCCAGATATACAAGCCCAGCGCAATGGCTATAACACCATATACCATGAAAGTACGGAAGTTTTCGCCGTATAGAGGGTTGCCAAATAATGCGCGGCCCATGGCAGGCGAGAGAATAAACATAGATTGAAACAATAATACGCCGATAAAAGCATTCTTCACTGCAGCTTTCGAAGTGGTGGCCCCGCCTACCAGCATTGAAGCTACGGCAAACATACCAATCTGCGAATGCTGTGTATAGGTACCTAAAGTACCAATATTCTGTAGGAAAATAAGCATACCCCAAGCAGCCAAGACCGTAGATATTACTGTGGCAAGAATACGCGTTCGGTCCACATTAATGCCGGAAACCCGGGCTATTTGCTGACTCTGCCCAACACTGCGAAAATCCTGACCCAGCTTAGTTTTAAGCAAGAAATTTGTGGCTACTGCCAACAAAGCTATCACGATGATGGTTGCCATGGGCGCCGGTCTTAAAGCCATATAAGTTGCATTCTTAGTAATCAAAACTATAGCGCTAATAATTACAAAGAATACGCACACAATAGAACCGGCAATAGTAAGCAATAAATTACTCTTACCCAAAGACGGGTTTTTCTTTTTACGCATATACTGGATAACCAGCCAAGCTAAAAAGCCGACAGCAGCTATTATAGTAAACGTTACAAATGGCAGCCGCCAAATACCATCTAATGAGTATTTTAAGCTGCCCAAATCTACCGAGACACGTATACCCACTCCCAGAGGATTAAGCAAATTACGTTGTGTTCTTGTAAGAACTTCTTTCAGTATAGCGCCTTTGGCTGCTACAGGGATTATCCCGCCAACCGCAAATAGTAAAATAAACAAATAGATGCCGCTGGCAAAATAGCTGACTATGAGGCCGGCAATCATTTCCTGGCCGCGCGTATTATTGTACAATTTACCGGTAAGCCAGCCAAACAGCATCGCTAAAGGTGTTGAGGCAACAATACAAGCCACAAAACCCAAAGTGCTGGGGATATCGAACCAGCGTACCAATATTAGAGCCAATTGCGCCGAAATAGCGCCTATCACAATACCAAAATTCATGCCCAAGCCTGCTATAACTGGAATTATCAGAGATAACAGCAAAAAGCTATTACGGAACACACTTTCAAATAATTGTTCAATATAATTTTTAAGCGTGATTTCCTTTGTTACCATAAAACCTAGTAAAACGAATGCTACAAATATTACGGTAACAATATTATTAGCTAAAAAGCTAGCCAATTTTGGAAAAAGTGATAATAGATAGGCTATTAAGTAGACAATACCTGCGCCCAAAATAGCGCCAACAATGCCACCTAAAAAACCTCCGCCAAACAAGCCCCTTAATGCAAAGAAGCCCAAAAAGCCACCAATAACCACGCTGACAATTAAATTGCGAAGAGTTTTTTTATCCATTATCTATTACCTCCCCTCACCTGCATTAAGGCATATAGGATAATGCCGTTTTGTACCACCTGACGTATAACATCTGTTAAAACGGCAGCGTCGGTGCCAGCCACCATTCTATTGATCACCGGCAGGGAGGTTGCAAGCATACTGTTGAAGATAAAGGCGCCTAAAATAACATGGAAGACCTTAGCGCGCTGTGCCGTTGCCCCGCCTATCAGTATTGCCGCTACTGTGGGGAAGGCCATCATCATCGGTGCATCATATAGCTGTACATAACCAAAGCTTTGCCCATAAATGATAATACCCAAGGCTGCTAGAACTGTAGTAAGGATACTGGCTATAATACGGTTATTATCCACATGCAAACCGGCTGCTCGCGCAAACATAGGATTTGCGCCGCTGGCGGCAATAGCAACACCGGATTTAGAACGGAAAAACAGATAAAGCGCATAACATAGCACGAAAACAACTAACAGCGTGCCGGTGGGAATGGTAATATGGGCGCCAAGTTTGAAAGCTAAAAAGTTATCCAGTATCAAATTAGCATTAACTTGGTCTAGCTGTATTGTAGTACGTAAGCCTTCACCCAAAAACCAAGCCATTTTATCGCTTCTGAATAACGTTGAAACCCATACCAGGTTCATTAAGCCAACGGATGCAAAACCGACATAAGTGGCAATGGTCATTTCCGAGCCCTTTACCGAATTCATTAGTTTACCATAACCATAACCAACTATAGAAGCAATACCAATGGCTAAAACAACAGAAACTAACAGGAAGCCTAAGCCAAAAAAGTTATTTTCAATGGCTATGCATTCCGCTAAAAGGCCGCACATAATGCCTACCGGCAAACCAAAATTGGGGCCGGTGCCGCTTTGTATTGCCGGCAGCATGGCAAGTACTAATACGCCGTTTCGGCCAAAACGTGTAATACAGTCATTCAGCATCATAGAAAGAGGAATTTTGCCAAATACCGTACCCATTGCTACTATCAAAACCAAGAAACCGGCGATAATTATTGTGCCCATATTGATATAGGAAAAAAGATTAAAAGATTTTTTAGTTTCCGTCATACCGCCAAGCCCCCTTCCAATTTTCGGTTAGCGCCAGACATCATCAAGCCGAATTCAGCGTCGGGAGCATCGGGCTGCAATATACCTGCTACCTGACCTTCACAGACAATTATAATCTTATCGCAAATACTGCGCAACTCGGCTAATTCCGAAGAAGTCATAACAATGGTCATACCCTCTTCTTCGCTCAATTGGCGCAGTAAATCTAAAATCAGTTTTTTGGCGCCGATATCGATACCGCGCGTTGGCTCGGAAATAAACAGTAGTTGCGGTTTTTGTGTAAGTGCGCGTCCTACGCAAACTTTTTGTTGATTACCACCGGAAAGGGCGCCTGCGGTTTGCAGAGAAGAAGTGCAGCGGATATCTAAATCGGCTATCATCTTCAAGGCGTTCTCGTGAATTTTCTTGCTATCTTGCAACCCCAGTGGGGATAAAAACTCCCCATGAATTTGCATAGCGGTAAAAGCGATATTAAGCTCTATAGATTCGTCCAGCCAGAGCCCCACGCCTTTTCTGTCTTCACTTAAATAAGCTATACCGCTAGCCAATACCTGTTTGGTATTGTTTAGCGGTAAAGGACGCCCTTGAAACTGTATTTCGCCGCTGGCAGGATAAATGCCCAATACGCCATTGGCAATTCCCAATTTACCATGACCGGCTAAACCGCCGATACCTAGAATTTCACCCTTTTTAACGCTAAAGTCAACACCTTTTACCCATTCACCGGGCATACCCACACGTAAACCTTTAACATCTAACACTATTTCTTCAGAATAAGTACGTTGGGCTGCATCGTCGCGCGTAATATTCACATTGCGACCCACCATAAGTTCGGCTATCTCTACAATATTTGTATCTTTAACGTTCTTAGTAACAATCAATTCGCCATCGCGCAGAATAGTAACACGATCTGCAAGGCTGGTAATTTCATCTAACCGGTGGCTAATAAAAATAATGGCGATGCCGCTGGCTGCTAAATTACGTACTGCTTGTAATAAATTAGCAGCTTCAGATTCAGCCAGCACAGCTGTGGGTTCGTCAAAAACCAGCAACTTGATGCCGGTTTTGTCTATTTCGCGCGCTATTTCAACGAATTGCATATGTCCTACTGGCAACCCGGCTACCATGGTATATTCTTCAATATCCATACCTAAAACATCTAATGCTTTGCGCGCATCCATATTCATGAGTTTATAATCCAGACTTTTCAAACGTTCGCCCAAAACGGCGCTGATAAAATTATTTCTAGTAATTTCCCTGTTTAGTTTAATATTTTCTGTTATAGTAAAGCCGGGAATAAGCATAAACTCTTGATGCACCATACCTATGCCATAATCAATGGCTTCATGGGGTGATTTTACATTCATTGGCTTGCCGTTCATCTCCACTTGCCCTTCGAAACCGCCCGTATTATGAATTACCGACATACCGAAGAGGATATTCATCAAAGTGGATTTGCCGGCGCCATTCTCGCCGATCAAGGCATGTATCTCCCCGGCCTGTATATCCAGGTTAATATTCTTCAGCACATAGTTTCCATCATAGCTTTTGGAGACATTCTTAAAGCTGAGAAGACAATCACTCACCTAGCTCCCTCCTGTCTTTAGAGCATTTCAGAATAAACGGTAACAGGGGATGCTAAATCATCCTATTTGGCTAACTGCTAAGGATTATTCAGCATCCCCCGCCGTATGCAATTTAAAATTTAAGTGTATCCATTAACCTTGCTATGAAGATTCTATTCGTAAGTCAGGTAATCCATCATTACGAAGAACCAGTTCGGATATGCGCCATCAGCAACGTCTGCATCGATCGGATGTGTGCCAAGGGTACGGATATTGCATTTCACGCCGGTGTAATCAAACATGCATTGTTCTAAGGCGTCTTTATCAATGCCATCTTTAGGCACTTCGCCATTGATCCATTTGATTGCATATTCGGCGCTGGCTACGGTATTCATCATCGCAACAGGTACCGGCCAGGTAGAAACACGGCCTAACATATTCTTTTCAGACAGTTTTTCGATGGTCTGAGCAACAATTTTTTGAATTGTATTTTCAGTACCAACTGCGTCAAATACGCTTTGCTCGTCAACTTCTTCACCCTCGGCAACTTTGCCGAATGTGCCGGAAACCAAGCCTAAAGCAAGCGGGAAACCATGGAAAGGAGAGGGGCAGCAGGGTTGTACGTAAATGCCGTGTGCATCCACTGTTGCTTTAATCAACGGAACCTGCAAGCCGCAGTTGGTGCAGAAGAAAGCTGTGTCTTCGCCATACTGCGCAACCAATTTCGGGATTTCTTCCAGCATAACTTGCTGAGCACCGGCCATACCGATATCACCGGTGGGGTCGGGAACAGTGTAAGTAACAAAATCCATGCCCAGTTTTTCACAGTTTTCTTTCAACATACCATAGCGTGCTGAAATCAGAGCATAGGACATATGACGCGGGAAGGAAAGATGCACGAAAGTTTTTGCGCCCATTTTCTGTGCCTGAATCGGCATGGCGTCGCCCATCATGATTTCGTCAGCATTCAGGATCAAGTTAAATCTTTTCGCAATATCCGGGGGGTTTTCTGTAGGCTGAATAGCTACGAGGAACATATCGCTACGGGTTTCTAAAAGCTTATCTACAGCAGCCATACTATTCTGTACGCATTGGTTGATGATCAAAGCTTTTACTTCTGGGTCGGCAGCTATCTGCTGCACTATCCTGATCATTTGTTCCCCTTCTTCAGGGAATTTTACCGGCCAAATTTTGTGAACAACTTTTTCTTCGCCATACTTAGCAACCATCTGTTGGGCAGAACGATATTCTTCTTCGTTTTGCGTCACGTCATTGGTAATGATGGCTATCTTTCCGGGGAAAGCTTCCGTTACTGCAGGGGTATCCGGCGTAACAGGCGCAGTTGGGGTAGTAGGCGTAGTCGGAGTAGGTGCTACCGGATTTGTATCGGGAGCAGTAGTGGGCTGTGTGCAAGCTGCTAAAGCAAATACCAAGCAGAGCCCCAGTAATACAACAACTAGCTTTTTCATTAATAAACCCTCCTTAATTCTTAAAATAATTGTTCTTAACTGTTTCACAATAGTTACATAAGCATCCAACCAAGATTTTACTTCATAAATTTTTCTTAATATTTTCCTCGCATCCCTCCTTGCCATGAATTATAGCACTATCAACAGTGATTGTCAATTTAATTTAATAAAAACCTAGTGAAAAAATAGTTAAAACCCACCTTATAGTGCTATTTTAAGATTTAATAATATTCTGGCTTAAGCAAATTCTACGTAAACTTTACTTAATTTTTACGTTATTTTTGTAAAAACACCGTGCCGTGAACGGTTAATATACTATTCCTGCGAATAAACTTACAAAAAACAAGATTATCGGCACTTTTTTTGCCAAAATGGGCTAAAGTCACAACCCGTAGCTTTTGCCTAGCTTTTTACTTTTTTAACCCAATATCCTTTGCCTACGCTTCAGGGGCGCAGCCTCAGGTATGCACGTAGGTAAAACTCAAAATCGAAGATTTTGGCTTTACCTCTGACCTTCCTGGCCTTTACTTCGTAAAGCCTCAG